>JAYTRE010000243.1:0-3418 GCA_043746395.1 Pseudonocardiales bacterium | reverse complement strand
CCCAAGCCCGTTGCGGCCTCAGTCCTGGCGGCCGCAACTGCACAACCGGTCCCGCCCCGCGCAGTAGCGCGACTCGCAGCGTCCGTCGAGGCTGCTCTGCCTCGTGCGGGGCGGGACCGGGCCACCTACGGCCTCAGCGCCGATCCAGCGCCGGAATTGCCAGGTCGCGGACCAGCACCCGGATGACCAGCGCCACCGGCACGGCGAACAGGGCGCCCGGGATTCCGAGCACCGCACCGCCGGCCAGCACCGCCGGCACGGTGACGACGCCGGGCAGCGCGACGCTGTAGCGCATCGCCCGCGGCTGGATCAGGTAGTCCTCGGCCAGCCGGAACCCGAGGTAGAACACGGCGGTCGCGACCGCCGTGGCGAGTCCGACCGTGAGCGCGACGAGGCTCACCACGATGCCGCCCACCGTGGAGCCGACGGTCGGGATGAGGTCGAGCACCGCGACCAGCGCACCGAGCAGGATCGGGTAGGGGACGTTCCAGCCCCACGCCCACACCGAGGTCGCGACCCCGGCCAGCACGGAGGTGAGGACGTTGGCGAGCATGAAGCGGCTCACCTGCTGCAGCAGATCCGTCGTCACCGCCTCGACCGCCGGGCGCCGGCTGTGCGCCACCAGCGCGTAGCCGCCGGCCAGCAGCCGGGGCAGCCCGATCAGCAGGAACAGCGACAGCGCACCGACGATGATGATGCCCTCGGCCGCCGTGAACAGCACCTGGCCGCCCTCGAGGACGTAGGTGAGGATCTTGTCCGGGGAGATCGCGGCGGTGCTGGACGAGCCGCTGGAGGTGAGGGTGTGCAGCCGCTTGCCGACGCCGCCGAGATTCTTTTCGGCCTCGGTAATCAGATGGGGAACCGACTTGATCAGGTTGGGCAGCTGGGTGCTGACAGCCTGCACCGCCATCACGATCGGTGCCATCAGCGCGACGACGGCCAGCAACCAGGCCAGCACGGCGGCGGCCCAGCGCGGGATACCGCGGCGTTGCAGGCTGGATACGAGCGGATCCAGCGTCAGGGCGATGAGCAGCGCGAGCGCCAGCATGATCAGCTCGCTCTGCAGGCGCTGGATCGCTCCCAGCAGGATGTAGGCGAGGCCGGCTCCGAGTGCGAACAGCAGTGCGGTGGCGACCACGGACCGGCGCCGGCCGAGCACGACGGGCCGCCGCTCGTCGGCCGGCGTCTCGACGCCGGCGTCCCGGTCCTCGCTCATCGTCAGAGCGTGCCATGCCTGCCGCACGACGCGACAGCTCGGCGTCGCATCAGCAGCCTCCCGGCCCCGCGGCGACGCGGTCGTTCTGGGAGGATGCCCGGGTGAGCCAGCCAGCGGCGCCCGACGACCCGGCCGCCCCTGACCTGCCCGGCACCCACCTGCCCGGCACCCACCTGCACAGTGGCAAGGTGCGCGAGCTGTACCGCACCGATGACGGCCGCCTGCTCATGGTGGCCAGTGATCGCATCTCGGCCTTCGACATCGTCCTCACGCCGAGCATCCCCGACAAGGGCCGCATCCTCACCGCGATGACGGTCTGGTGGTTCGGCCAGCTCGACACGATCGTGCGCAACCACCTGATCAGCGTCGACGACCCCGCGATCCCGCCGCAGTGGCGCGGCCGGGCGATGCTGTGCACCCCGCTGCGGATGGTGCCCATCGAAGCGGTGGCCCGCGGCTACCTCGCCGGATCCGGGTTGCGCGACTACCGGGCGACCGGGGCGGTGTGCGGGATTGCGCTGCCGGCCGGACTGCGCGACGGAGATCGGCTGCCCGCCCCGATCTTCACGCCGGCCACCAAAGCGGCGCTCGGCGAGCACGACGAGAACCTGGCCTTCGAGCAGATGGCTGCGACGGTCGGAGCCGACACCGCCGAGCAGCTGCGCGAGCTCACCCTCGCTATCTACGCCCGCGCGGGCGAGCTCGCCGCGGAGCGGGGCATGATCCTGGCCGACACGAAGCTCGAGTTCGGACACGATGCGGCGACCGGCGAGCTGGTCCTGGGCGACGAAGTGCTCACGCCGGACTCGTCGCGCTTCTGGCCGGCCGACGAGTGGCAGCCCGGCCGGCCCCAACCCAGCTTCGACAAGCAGTACGTCCGCGACTGGTTGCTGTCGCCCAGCTCGGGATGGGACCGCCTCGGCGGGGCGCCCCCGCCGAGGTTGCCCGACGACGTTGTCGCCGCCACCCGGGCCCGCTACCTCGAGGCCTACGAGCGGCTCACCGGGTGCCGCTTCGAGGACTGGCTCGGTTGAACCGAGGCGGCCCGGTCGGCCCGCGTTAGGCTGAGCGCCGCCCCTTTACCCGACGAGGAGTTGCCGTGGCCCGCGTGGTCGTCGACGTCGTGCTCAAACCCGAGATCCTGGACCCGCAGGGGCAGGCCATCGTCGGCGCGCTCGCCCGGCTGGGTATCACCGGCGTGATCGATGTGCGCCAGGGCAAGCACTTCGAGCTCGAGGTGGATGAGAGCCTTGACGACGACACCCTGGCCAAGCTCGCCGACACCCTGCTCGCGAACCCGGTGATCGAGAACTTCGCCATCAGGCGTTGAGGAAGCCGAGCTCGGCGGGCACCGCGTCGAGCACCTGGGACGGATCCGCGCGCAGCACCTTGTGCAGCAACTCGCCGTAGACGGCCCGGAAGTCCACGTCCGCTTTCAGGTCGCCGTCGGCGAGGTCGGTCAGGCTCGGCTGCGCGCCGTAGAAGCCGCCCCGCACCGGCAGCCCTGCCACGAAGATGGTGCTGGCCGTGCCGTGGTCGGTTCCCTGGGAAGCGTTCGCGGCCACCCGCCTGCCGAACTCCGAGTACGTGGCGAGCACGACGTGGCGGCCGCGGGGGTCCGCGGCAAGCTCGGCGAGGAAGGTCGTGATCGCCGAGTCCAGCGAGGCGAGCAGCTGCTCCTGGGTGCCCTTCTCGTCGGCGTGAGTGTCGAACCCGCCGAGGCTCACGGCGTAGGCGGTCGTCGGAACCCCCGCCTTGACGCAGCGGCTCACCAGGTCGAGCTGCGCGGCCAGGCTCTGCCCCTCGGCACCGCCCGACGCGGACGAGAGCACCGGGGCGAAGCTGGCATCGACCTGGCGCTCCGCGCGGTAGCCGGCGCACACCAGCCCGTCGCTGGGCGTGTCGGACGGGTCGGGCTGGCCCAGCGCGGCCAGGGCGGCCGAGAGGTCGCGGGGCAGCGGCGCGGCGCGGCCCACCTGCAGGGCGGCGGCGGTCGACCGGGCGCCGATCGCGAGCGGCGGCAGCACCGCGCCCATGTTGACCGCGCGCAACGGGTCGTCGCCGGTGGCGTCGAGCCAGCGCCCGATCCAGCCGGTGTTCACCGGTTCGGCCGGGGAAGCCGTCTGCCAGATGTCCATCGAGCGGAAGTGGCTGTGATCAGGGTTCGGGTAGCCGACGCCCCGCACGATGGCGAGCTGCTTG
>JAYTRE010000242.1:0-3091 GCA_043746395.1 Pseudonocardiales bacterium | reverse complement strand
ACGAGCACCGTGCCTTCGCCGAGGCGTTCCGCGCCTTCGCCGAGGCGAGCATCGTCCCGAACTACCTGGACTGGGAGCGCGCCGGGATCGCGCCCCGGGAGATCTTCACCGAGGCCGGCCGCAGCGGCTTCCTCGGCATGGCGATCCCCGAGGAGTTCGGCGGGGGCGGCGTCGACGACTTCCGCTTCAACCAAGCTCTCGACGAGCAGGTCGCCCTGGCCGCGATCACCGGCGCAGGGCTGGGCATCACCTTGCACAACGACACCTGCCTGCCCTACTTCCTGTCCTACGGCACTACCGAGCAGAAGCGGCGCTGGCTACCCGGCATCGCCTCCGGCGAGTTGATCACCGCCGTAGCGATGACCGAGCCCGGCGCCGGCTCGGACCTGTCCGGCATCCGCACCAGCGCCAAGCGCGACGGTGCGCACTACCTCGTCAACGGCTCCAAGACCTTCATCACCAACGGCATCAACGCCGACCTGGTGATCACGGCGGTGCGCACCGGCGCGGACCGACACGCCGGGATGTCGCTGCTCATCCTCGAGCGCGGCATGGCTGGCTTCGAGCGGGGTCGCAACCTCGACAAGCTCGGCCTGCACTCCCAGGACACCGCCGAACTTTCCTTCAGCGACGTCCGCGTGCCGGTAGAGAACCTGCTGGGCGTCGAGAACGAGGGCTTCCAGCAGCTGGTCAAAAAGCTGCCCCAGGAGCGCATGTCGATCGCGGTGTCCGCTGTCGCCGAGGCCCAGGGGGCTTTCGAGGAGACGCTGCGCTACGTCTCGGAGCGCAAGGCGTTCGGCACCACGATCGGATCGTTTCAGAACACCAAGTTCGTGCTCGCCGAGATCGCGACCGAGATCGACGTCGCACAGGCTTTCATCGATCGCTGTGTCGACCGGCTCAACGACGGTGAGCTGTCGGCGCCCGACGCGGCCAAGGCGAAGTGGTGGGCCACCGAGCTGCAGGGCCGGGTGATCGACCGGTGCCTGCAGCTGCATGGCGGCTACGGCTACATGAGCGAGTACCCGGTCTCCCGGCGCTTCGCCGATGCCCGCGTCACCCGCATCTACGGGGGGACCACCGAGATCATGAAGGGTGTCATCAGCAAGTCGCTAGGCCTCTGAGGCATCCTGCGAACGTGAGCATCCGGTTCGTCCTGGCCTCGGCGTCCCCGGCGCGCCTGGCGATGCTGCGCGCCGCGGGGATCGAGCCGGAAGTGCGCGTTAGCGGCTGCGACGAGCAGTCCGTCCGCGCGTCGAGCCCGAGCGCGCTGGTCGCGGCGTTGGCTGCCATGAAGGCGCAGTCGGTGGCCGCCATGCTCGCCGAAAGCGCGCCGGCGATAGTCCTGGGCTGCGACTCGCTGCTCGAGTTCGATGGCGCGCCGCTCGGCAAGCCGGGCTCGCCGGCCGAGGCAGTGGCCCGGTGGCGTCGGATGCGGGGTGGCGTCGGCATCCTGCGCACCGGCCATCACCTGCTGCGCGTCCCCGGCGGCGCGGTCGCCTGCGCTGTCGCGTCGACCACGGTCCGCTTCGGGCGCCCGAGCGATGCCGAGATCGAGGCCTACGTCGCCACCGGCGAGCCGCTCGCGGTGGCCGGGGCCTTCACCGTCGACGGCCTGGGCGGCTGGTTCGTGGACTCGATCGACGGCGATCATCACAACGTGGTCGGCCTGTCCCTGCCGGTGTTGCGCAGGCTGCTCGGCGAGCTAGGCCTGGGCCTGGCTGACGTCGGCTACCCGACGCGTGGAGGTGCCAGCACCGGGCAGCGGTAGGTGCGGGTGGGGACATCGCGGCCCCGCAGCCGGAAGGTCCGCCCCTTCGTCCAGTGCGCCTGCTCCTGCGGCGTGGCGGCCGCGACGGTCAGGTCGCTGGCCAGCAGGTGCCCGTCCACCCGCTTGGCCAGGTCGGTGAGGCGGGCGGCCTCGTTCACCGCGTCGCCGATCACCGTGTATTCCAGGCGACTGGCAGCGCCGATCTGGCCGGCGATCACGGCGCCTGCGGCCACCCCGATCCCCACCTCGACCTCGGCGGCCTCGGCGACCCGGTCGCGGATGCGGCGTGCCGCAGCCAGCGCCGCGGTGGCCGGATCGGGCAACTCCACCGGCGCCCCGAAGATGCACAGCGCGGCGTCGCCCGCGAACTTGTTCACTAACCCGCCGGCCCGCTCCACCTCGTCGACAACGATCTCGAAGAAGCGGTTGAGTATGGCGACCAGGTCGTCGGGCGGGGTGCGCCGGGTCAGCGCCGTGGAACCGGTGATGTCGACGAACAGCGCGACCACCTCACGGGCCTCGCCGCCGAGGTTCACGCCCGTGCGGACCGCCTCCTGCGCGACGGCCGAGCCGACGTGGCGGCCGAAGAGGTCCGAGATCACATCGCGTTCGCGCAGCCCGGCGACCATCTCGTTCATGCCGTTCTGCAGCATGCCGATCTCGCCGATGTCGTCCACGGGGACTGCTACGTCCAACTGGCCCTGCCCCACCTGGTGCAGCACGTCGACCATGCTGCGCAGCGGTCCCCCGATCGAGCGGGCCGACAGGCTGGTCGCGAGGCCGCCGACGGCGAGGGCGATCACGGCGGCGAAGATCCCGGCGCCACGGACATGGCTGCGGCCCGGCGGCGACGCCAGGATCAGCACGATCCCGAGCAGCGGGATGCCGGTGGCCAGCAGCCAGTAGATCAGCAACCGAGCCCGCAGCGACAGGATCGTCGCCTGGCGCGGCGGGGACACGGCAAGCGCGCGAGTGGTGACCGGCCGGCTGAGCCGGGCCGCGATGAGGTAGGTGACACCCGCAGTGCTGAGACCGGCCAGGACGAGCCCCCCGCTGAGCCCTATGGTCATGGACACGCCGCCGCCGATCGCCGGGGTGAGCACTGCCATCACGATCGCTCCGACCACCCAAAGCGCCCCGGTGGTGCTGGCGAGGTCCACTGGGTTGCGCAGTGCGCGGCGCGCTTCCTGCGGGGTCGGCACCGCCTCGTGGACCAGCCAGCGCAGCGTGCGCCGCTGCAGCCCGAAGCCGACCGCGGTGCCGGCGGCGATTGCGGCGAGGCCGTAGGCCGCACCCACGACGAGCACGACCGCGCGCTGG
>JAYTRE010000241.1:0-13827 GCA_043746395.1 Pseudonocardiales bacterium | reverse complement strand
CTTCGCGAGCTCGGCGCGGTGCCGGTGGCATATGGCGACGGCCTCGCCGAACGGATCCGCGCCCTGGCCCCGGAGGGCGTGAGGGCGGCCGTCGATGCGGTGGGCACCGACGAGGCCGTGGACGTCAGTCTCGAGCTGGTCACCGACCGAAGCCGGATTGCCACCATCGCCGCGTTCGGACGCGCCGCGGGGGCCGGCATCAAGCTGCTCGGCGGCGGATCGGGCGCCGACCCCGGCACCGAGGTGCGCGACGCCGCTCGCCTCGAACTCGTGGAGCTGGTCGAGCAGGGCGCGTTGCGCGTGTTCGTCGAGCGCAGCTACCCGCTCGCGGACGTCGTCGAGGCGCACCGGCAGATCAGCACCGGCCATACCCGCGGCAAGATCGTTCTCGTCCCCTGAGCGGATCTTGATACGGATGCTTCGTCATCACGAATCATGCGTATCAAGATCGCCAGAATTCGGAGTCGCTCGCGGCCTGCGCCTGCTGGCCGCGCTGCTGCACCGAGGCCGCGGTGGCCGCGACGGCCCGGCTGATCTCGACGCTCGTCTGGTCGGCGAGCAGGTACACGCCGTAGGCGAGCTCGCCCAGACGCTGCGGCCAGTCCGGGGTGGGCCGAAACGGTCGCCGACCCCGGTCGGTTGCCGCGGTCACGGTGGCCGTCAAAGCGCCGAGCAGGCTCTGCAGCTCCAGCAGCAGCGTCGGTACCGGTGCGTGCAGGTCCGCCGCATCGGCGCTCTTGGCGACGATCTCTTGGAGTTCAGCGTTCACACCGGTCAAGCTAGTGCGCCCAGTAGGCTGCCGGCGAGCCGCCCCCGACGCGAGGACCCTGCCCGTGAGCACACCGCGACCCGCGCGGCTGCGCGTCGGCGTGCTCGGCGCGGGACGGGTCGGCACGGCCCTCGGCGCGGCCCTGCGGCGGGCCGGGCACGACGTGGTGGCGGCCAGCGGCGTATCGGTCGAGTCCCGGCGCCGCGCCGAGCGGATGCTGCCCGACGTTGCAGTCCTGGCGCCGGACGAGGTGGTGGCCGCTGCCGACTTCGTCCTGGTGGCCGTCCCCGACGACGCGCTGCGCCAGCTCGTCGCCGGGCTGGCGAGCGCGGGCGTGTGGCGCAGCGGCCAGTTGGTGGCGCACACCTCCGGGGCCGTGGGGATCGGCGTGCTCGACCCTGCGGCGGCGCGCGGGGTGCTGGCCCTGGCGCTGCACCCGGTGATGACCTTCGCCGGTAGAGACGAGGACGTCGACCGTCTCGCGGGCGCCACCTTCGGCGTCACGGCGCCGGACGAGCTGCGCGCGGTCGCCGAGACGCTAGTCGTCGAGATGGGCGGCGAGCCGGTGTGGGTGCCGGAGTCAGCGCGCCCGCTCTACCACGCCGCACTGACGATCGGCTCGAATCACCTCGTGACGCTGGTGAACGACACTCTCGACCTGCTCGGCGGCGCCGGCGTCGAGCACCCGGCCCGGCTCGTCGCACCGCTGTTGTCGGCCTCGCTCGACAACGTCTTGCGCCTCGGCGACGCCGCGCTGACCGGGCCGGTGGCGCGCGGGGACGTCGCCACCGTCACGACCCACCTGCACGTCCTCGCCGCAGCGGCGCCCGACGTCGTCGCGTCCTACGTCGCGATGGCGCGCCGGACCGCCGAGCGCGCCCGGGCCGCGGGACGGCTCGGCGACGCGCAGGCCGCCGCCGTGCTCGAGGCGTTGGACCGGGCGTGACGCTCGTCGTCCACTCGCGCGCCGAGCTAGCCGCAGCCCGGGCCGCGTTGCCCAGCCCGGTCGGCCTCGTCCCGACGATGGGTGCCCTGCACGCCGGGCACGCCGCCCTGCTCGCCGCGGCCCGCCGGGCAAACGCCTCCGTGATCGCCACCGTGTTCGTCAACCCGATGCAGTTCGGGCCGACCGAGGATCTGGACTGCTACCCCCGCACCCTCGACGCCGATTTCGCGCTGTGTGCGCGGGCCGGAGTCGAGCTGGTGTGGGCGCCGGCCGTTGCGGACGTCTACCCGCACGGCGATGCCCTCGTCACCGTGGCGCCTGGCCCGCTGGGCCGCGAACTCGAGGGCGCGGTGCGCCCGACGCACTTCGCCGGTGTGCTCACGGTCGTGGCCAAGCTGCTTGCCCTGGTGCGTCCCGAGGGCGCCTACTTCGGCGAGAAGGACTACCAGCAGCTGATCCTGGTCCGCCGGATGGTCGCCGACCTGGACCTCGGCAGCGACGTCGTCGGGGTGCCGATAGTGCGTGAGGCTGACGGGCTCGCCTTGTCCAGCCGCAACCGCTACCTCGCCGCGGACGAGCGGCAGCACGCGCTTGCCCTGTCTCGCGCGCTGTTCGCCGGGCGCGCTGCGGGCCCCGACGCAGCGGCGGTGCTCGCAGCGGCCACCGCGGTGCTCGCCACCGAAGCGGGCCTGGCCGTCCACTACCTGGCGCTGCGCGGCGTCGACCTCGGCGACGTCCCCGAGCACGGGCCGGCCCGGCTGCTGGTCGCGGCGCGAGTCGGCTCGACCCGGCTCATCGACAACGTCGCGGTCGAGCTGTGACGCTGCCGACCCGGCTGCTGGCGCCGTCCCCCGGCTGGCGCGCCCAGACCGACGTCGTCGTCGTCGGCTCCGGCATCGCAGGGCTCTCCACTGCCCTGCACCTCACCCGGCACTCGTCGCTGCGCGTCATGCTGGTGACCAAGGACGTGCTCGCCGCCGGCTCCACCCGCTGGGCCCAGGGCGGTATCGCGGCGGCGCTCGGGGCCGAGGACTCGCCCGAGGACCACTTCGCCGACACCATGGCCGCGGGGGCCGGCGGGTGCGACGAGGCTGCCGTGCGAGTGCTTGTGCGGGAAGGGCCGGCGGCGGTGCGCGAGCTCGCGCAGATGGGCGCGCGCTTCGACCGCGGCGGCGACGGCACCCTGGCACTTACCCGCGAGGGCGGCCATCACCGCGACCGCATCGCCCACGCAGGCGGTGACGCCACCGGCGCCGAGATCGAGCGGGCGCTGGTCACCCGCGTGCTGGACGCGACAGGCGTCGAGGTGATCGAACACGCGCTGGTCCTCGATCTGCTGCGCGACGACCGCGGCGCGGTCGCCGGCCTCACCCTGCACGTCATGGGCGAGGGTCAGCGCGACGGTGTCGGGGCGATTTCCGCGCGCGCCGTCGTCCTCGCCACCGGCGGTATCGGGCAGATCTACGCCTCGACGACCAACCCGCTTGTGTCAACCGGTGACGGGGTGGCCGCCGCCCTGCGGGCCGGGGCGATCGTGCGGGACCTGGAGTTCGTGCAGTTCCATCCGACCGTCACCTGGCTCGGCCCGCGTTCCCGCGGCCAGCAGCCGCTCGTCAGCGAGGCCGTGCGCGGGGAGGGTGCGTTCCTGGTGGACGATGCCGGCGAGCGCTTCATGCTGGGTCAGCACGAGCTGGCCGACCTCGCCCCGCGCGACGTCGTCGCCAAAGCGATCCTGCGGCGCATGCGCGAGCAAGGCGCGGCGCACCTGTGGCTCGACGCGCGGCACTTCGGCGACGAGAAGTGGCGCGTTCGGTTCCCCACCATCCACGCGACGCTGCTCGCCCGCGGCATCGACCCGGTGCACGAGCTGATCCCCGTCGTGCCGGCCAGCCACTACGCCAGTGGCGGGGTGCGCACCGACCTGCACGGCGAGTCGTCGCTGCCCGGGCTGTTCGTCTGCGGTGAATCAGCCTGCACAGGCGTGCACGGGGCCAACCGGCTCGCGTCCAACTCGTTGCTGGAAGGTCTCGTCTTCGGCCGACGCATCGCCGAGACCGTCGTCGAACGACTAGGCGAACCGCGTCCCCCAGCGCGACACGTCATCGAAACCTCTGCCGCACAAGGCCTGCTGGCCGATGCTGCCCGGCCGCAGCTGCAGCAGCTCATGTCGCAGCACGTGGGCGTGCTGCGTGACCGCCCCGGGCTTGACGCGGCCCAGAGCGGGCTCGCGAAGCTCGCCGCCACTTCGACAGGCGAGCCCAGCACCGCCAACTGGGAAGCCACCAACCTGCTCGCGGTCGCCACCGTGCTCGTCCGGGCGGCGCGGCTGCGTGAGGAGACCCGTGGCTCGCATTGGCGCGACGACTTCCCCGACCGCGACGACCTGCACTGGCGCGGCCACCTCGACACGACCCTGGCCGGCGACGGCGCGCTATCGACGACACTGAGCCAATGACGAGCCCCGAGATCGCCCCCGGCCTGGCGCGCCACGTCGTGGCCGAGGTCGTCGCGCGCGCCCTCGAGGAGGACCTCGGCGCCCTCGGGGACGTGACCACGACCGCCACTGTCCCCGCCACCGCTATCGCGAGCGCCGACCTCGTCGCGCGCCAGGCCGGCGTGGTGGCTGGGCTGCCCGTGGCCGCCTACGTCTTCGCGACGGTCAGCCAGGGCCGGCTGCAATTTGACCTCGGCTGTGTCGACGGCGCGCGGGTGGGCGCCGGCGAGGTGCTCGCCACCGTCCGCGGGCCGGCGCGCGACCTGCTCACCGCGGAGCGCACCGCGCTCAACCTGCTCGGCCACCTCTCCGGCGTCGCCACTCTTACCCGCCAGTGGGTGGACGCGGTCGCGGGTACTGCCGCCCGCATCCGCGACACCCGCAAGACGATGCCCGGCCTGCGCGCCCTGGAGAAGTACGCGGTGCGGATGGGCGGGGGGCACAACCACCGGATGTCGCTGTCGGATGCCGCGCTCGTCAAGGACAACCATGTCGCGGCGGCGGGCGGTGTTGTCGCCGCTTTCGACCTGGTGCGGGCGGCCTATCCCGACCTGCCACTGGAGGTCGAGGCCGACACGCTCGCGCAGGCCTGCCAGCTCGTCGACGCCGGCGCCGCGCTCGTGCTGCTCGACAACATGAGCCCGGCGGACCTGAGGGCAGCCGTGCGCTATGCCGCCGGGCGGGCCGCGCTCGAGGCCTCCGGCGGGCTGGCGCTGGTCACCGCACGCGAGGTGGCCGAGACCGGCGTCGACTACCTTTCAGTCGGCGCGCTTACCCATTCGGCGCCCGTGCTGGACATCGGGCTGGACTTCCACGACCCGGGGCCCGGCGCTGGCGTACCCACCGACAGCGAGGCCTGACCGACATGCTGCTCGCGATCGACATCGGCAACACCAACACCGTTCTCGGGGTATTCAACGGCGACGAGCTGCTGCACTCGTGGCGGATCAAGTCCGACGCCCGCAACACTGCCGACGAACTCGCGCTGACCTTCCGCGGCCTGCTCGACGGGGTCGAGATCGACGGCATCGCCGCCTGCTCCACCGTTCCCGCGGTGCTGCGCGAGCTGCGTGTCATGCTCGGCCGCTACTACCCCGGCCTGCCCACGATCCTCGTCGAGCCCGGCACCCGCACCGGCGTCGGCATCGTCACCGACTTCCCCAAGGAGGTCGGCTCGGACCGCATTTGCAACACCGCCGCCGCCTTCTATCTGGTCGGCGGGCCGGCGATCGTCGTCGACTTCGGTACCTCAACGAACTTCGACGTGATCAACGCGCGCGGCGAGTTCACTGGCGGCGCGCTGGCACCCGGCATCGAGATCTCCCTCGACGCTCTCGCGGCCCGCGCCGCCCAGTTGCGCAAGGTGGAGCTCGTCGAGCCGCGCAGCCCCATCGGCAAGAACACCGTCGAGTCGCTGCAGTCGGGCATCCTCTACGGTTTCGCCGCCCAGGTTGACGGTCTGGTCCTCCGGCTGCGCCGCGCAATCCGGCCTGACGACCCCGAGTCGGTGCCGGTGATCGCTACCGGCGGGCTCGCCTCCCTGGTGATCGAGCACTGCGAGACCGTCACCCGTCACGAGCCGGACCTCACCCTGCTCGGACTGCGGTTGATCTTCGACCGCAACGGCTGACGGCCGGCCGGGCCGCGAAACCCGGCGTCGCCGGCCGATATCGTCGTGCCCCGGCTGGATAGGGTTACTGGATGACCTCGGCTGAGATCCCCGCCAGCACTGGTGCCGGCGACGGTGCAGCTGCCGCCGACGCCGACCAGCCCGAGGATCTGCCTGAGCAGCTGCGCGTGCGCCGGGCCAAGTACGACCGGTTGATGCAGGACCCGGCGACGGTCCCCTTTCCCGTCGGCGTGGCGCGGACCCACTCCCTCGCCGAGGTCCGTGCCGCGCATCCTGAGCTCGCACCCGGCACCCATACGGGCGGGCGCGTCGGAGTCACCGGTCGGGTCATCTTCGTGCGCAACACCGGCAAGCTCTGCTTCGCGACCCTGCGCGAGGGCGGCAGCGAGCTGCAGGCGATGCTGTCCCTCGACCGGGTGGGCGCCGAGTCGCTGGCCTCCTGGAAAGCCGACCTCGACCTCGGGGACCTGGTGTTCGTCCAGGGCGAGGTCATCTCCTCCCAACGCGGGGAGCTGTCCGTGCTGGCTGAGACCTGGCAGCTGACCGCGAAGGCGCTGCGACCGCTGCCGGTGGCGCACAAGCCGCTGTCGGAAGAAACCCGGGTCCGGCAGCGCTACGTGGACCTGATCGTGCGGCCCGAGGCGCGCCAGATGGTGCAGACCCGGGCGACGGTCCTGCGCGCGCTGCGGGAGTCACTGCATGCGCGCGGCTACCTCGAGGTCGAGACCCCGGTGCTGCAGTCCATGCACGGCGGCGCCGCCGCCCGACCGTTTCGCACCCATCTCAATGCTTTCGACCTGGACATGTCGCTGCGTATTGCCACTGAGCTCTACCTCAAACGGTGCATCATCGGCGGAATCGACCGGGTCTACGAAATGGGGCCGGCATTTCGTAACGAGGGAGTCGACTCGACCCATTCGCCGGAATACACGCTGCTCGAGGCATACCAGTCCTACGGCGACTACGACAGCATGGCCGAACTGACCCGAGGGCTCATTCTGGACGCCGCGAATGCCGTGGGGGTGCACACGGCGACAAGTCTCGCTGGCGAGCAGATCGAGCTCGACGGGCAATGGCGTTCGGTGAGTGTGCATGAGCTGGTCTCGGAGGCAGTCGGCGAACAGATCACGCCCGATACCGGGCCCGATGAACTGCGCAGGCACGCCGCTCGGCGGGACGTGGCGCTTCGCCCGGAATGGGAGGAGGGCGAGATCGTATTGGAATTGTACGAAAAGCTCGTCGAGCATTCGCTGCTGGCCCCGACGTTTGTCAGGGATTATCCGGTTTCGGTGCGTCCACTGGCCCGGCCGCACCGCGACGACCCGCGGTTGACCGAGGCATGGGACCTGATCATCGGGGGTCTCGAGATCGCGCCGGCCTACTCCGAACTGGTCGATCCGGTCGAGCAACGCCGGCGCCTGGTCGAGCAATCCCTGGCCGCCGCCAAGGGTGATCCCGAGGCAATGCAACTGGACGAGGAATTCCTGCGGGCCCTGGAATACGGCATGCCCCCGACGGGGGGAATGGGAATGGGCGTCGACCGGCTGGTGATGCTGCTGACCGGAAAGGGCATTCGCGAGACGATTCTGTTTCCGCTGCTCAAGCCCCTATAGGACTTCGCGCCTCGGATAGGGTAAATTCGGGGGCATTAAGCGAGACGGCCAATCCGTCGTCGCAATACCCGAGGAGAACGAAGCTCAATGGCGCAGAAGCACATTGTCCAGCTCATCGACGATCTCGACGGCGGCGACGCTGCCGAAACGGTCTCGTTCGCCATCGACGGGGCGAACTACGACATTGATCTCACGGCAAAGAACGCCGCCAAGCTGCGCGATTCGTTGGCCACTTATGTCGGCGCCGCTCGCCGCTCGTCGCGCCCCGCTAGCCGCTCGTTGGCGCCCAACGGCCGCCGCGGCGGGCGCCCGGCGCGCGCCGATCGCGAGCAGACGCAAGCGATCCGGGAATGGGCCCGCAAGAGCGGCCACAAGGTCGGCGACAAGGGCCGCATCCCCGCGCAGGTGCTTGAGGCATACCACGCCAAGCACTGACGCCGTGGCCTGAACCGGGCGGTGCAGTCCGCAGGCGATCAGCCTGCGCACTGCACAGCCGCACGGGTGATCAGCCGCCCGGGCGATCAGCCGCCCGGGCGATCAGTTGCCGAGGTGCGCTGCGAAGAAGGCCTCGATGCGCGCCCACGCGTCCGAGGCTGCGACCGGGTCCGGGCCGATGTGGGCGATTCGCAACAGCGGTCGCAGCACCCGCGGGCCGTTGGGCTCGTCGTTGAGGAACGAGTGCCCCGCCGTCGGGTACTCCTTGACGTCGTAGGTAACGCCGATGGTGGCCAGCGCCCGCGTCAGCGTCGGCGCCATGCCCCGCATCAACAGGTCCTTGGCCCCGTAGCTGCCGATGATGGGGCAGGCGCCGGCGAGGGCCTGCTCCGCGTGTTTGGGCACCGGCCCGTAGTTGGCGGAGGCCGCGTCGAAGCCACGGGTCGAGGTGACGAGCGCGAAGCCGCCGCCCAGGCAGAACCCGATCACCCCGATCTTGCCGGTGCAGTCGCCCTGCGCGAGCAGCCACTGCCGGGAGGCCTCGATATCGGCCAGGGCCTTGCCCTGTCCGCGGCTCAACGCCAGGAAGGTCGTCACGATGCAGCGCGGCAGCCCCCCGTCGCTGTACAGGTCCGGTCCCAGGGCGAGGTAGCCCGCCGCCGCCAGCCGGTCGACCTGCCGGCGCAGCACGTCGTCGACCCCCCACGCCTCGTGCAGGGCGACCACCCCAGGCCACGGGCCGGTACCGCTCGGGCGGGCGAGGTAGCCCTGCAGCTGCGTCGAACCGCCGGTGACTGCCCCCAGTTGGACCTCTGGCACTGCGCTCTCCTCACCGCCGCGGAGCAACCCTGCGCTCGCCGGGAACCTACCCCGGGCACCGGGCCCGGCGCCGTTCGCTGTCGGCGGACAGTGGGCGGGCATCACCGCGCCGTCGCCGTCGTTGAGACGGTGTACGCCCGCAGGGCGCGGGCCAACCAATCGGCGGCGGCGGGTTAGTCGTCCCCCGGGACTAGAGTCGGGGTTGTAGAACGAGGCGCGGAAGGAGCTGCCCAATGTTCGAGAGGTTCACGGACCGCGCGCGTCGGGTTGTCGTCCTGGCCCAAGAAGAGGCCCGGATGCTCAATCACAACTACATCGGCACCGAGCACATCCTGCTCGGATTGATCCACGAGGGCGAAGGCGTCGCCGCCAAGGCCCTCGAATCGCTCGGCATCTCGCTGGACGCCGTCCGCCAGCAGGTCGAGGAGATCATCGGCCAGGGCCAGCA
Organism: Pseudonocardiales bacterium; assembly: GCA_043746395.1. Lineage (GTDB taxonomy): Bacteria > Actinomycetota > Actinomycetes > Mycobacteriales > Jatrophihabitantaceae > JAYTRE01. The sequence goes on along the minus strand of JAYTRE010000241.1, from coordinate 4,673 downwards.
GGCGCCGAGCGGGCACATCCCGTTCACGCCGCGGGCCAAGAAGGTCCTCGAGCTCAGCCTGCGCGAGGCGCTGCAGCTCGGCCACAACTACATTGGCACCGAGCACATCCTGCTCGGCCTCATCCGCGAGGGTGAGGGCGTCGCCGCCCAGGTGCTGGTCAAGCTCGGCGCCGACCTGAACAAGGTGCGCCAGCAGGTCATCCAGCTGCTCAACGGCTACCAGAGCAAGGAGCCGGCCGGTACCGCGTCGGAGGCGACTCCGTCGACCTCGCTCGTCCTCGACCAGTTCGGCCGCAACCTGACCCAGGCCGCCCGGGAAGGCAAGCTCGACCCGGTCATCGGCCGGGAGAAGGAGATCGAGCGCCTCATGCAGGTGCTCAGCCGCCGCACCAAGAACAACCCGGTGCTGATCGGCGAGCCCGGCGTGGGCAAGACCGCCGTCGTCGAGGGTCTCGCCCAGTCGATCGTCAAGGGCGAGGTTCCCGAGACGCTCAAGGACAAGCAGCTCTACACCCTTGACCTCGGCTCGCTCGTGGCAGGTAGTCGCTACCGCGGTGACTTCGAGGAGCGCTTGAAGAAGGTCCTCAAGGAGATCCGCACCCGCGGCGACATCATCATGTTCATCGACGAGATCCACACCCTGGTGGGTGCCGGTGCCGCCGAGGGCGCGATCGATGCCGCCAGCATCCTCAAGCCGATGCTGGCCCGCGGCGAGCTGCAGACGATCGGCGCGACCACCATCGACGAGTACCGCAAGCACCTGGAGAAGGACGCCGCGCTGGAGCGTCGCTTCCAGCCCGTGCAGGTGGGCGAGCCGACGGTCGCGCAGACCATCGAGATCCTCAAGGGCCTGCGGGACCGGTACGAGGCCCACCACCGCGTGTCGTTCACCGACGCCGCGCTGGTGGCCGCCGCGGGGCTGGCCGATCGCTACATCAGCGACCGGTTCCTGCCGGACAAGGCGATCGACCTCATCGACGAGGCCGGCTCGCGGATGCGTATCCGCCGGATGACCGCACCGCCGGATCTGCGCGAGTTCGACGAACGCATCGCGGAGGTGCGGCGGGAGAAGGAGTCCGCGATCGATGCGCAGGACTTCGAGAAGGCCGCGGCGCTGCGTGACCGGGAGAAGACGCTGCAGGCCGACAAGGGCAAGCGTGAGCAGGAGTGGAAGGCCGGTGACCTCGACGTCGTGGCCGAGGTCGACGACGAGCAGATCGCCGAGGTCCTGGCCACCTGGACCGGCATCCCGGTGTTCAAGCTCACCGAGGAGGAAACCGCCCGCCTGCTGCGGATGGAAGACGAACTGCACAAGCGGGTCATCGGCCAGCAGCAGGCGATCAAGGCGGTGTCGCAGGCGATCCGCCGTACCCGGGCGGGCCTGAAGGACCCCAAGCGGCCCGGCGGCTCGTTCATCTTCGCCGGCCCGTCGGGCGTCGGGAAGACCGAGCTGTCCAAGGCACTCGCCGAGTTCCTGTTCGGCGACGACGGTTCCCTCATCCAGCTCGACATGTCGGAGTTCCACGACCGCTACACGGTCTCGCGCCTGGTCGGGGCGCCCCCCGGCTACGTCGGCTACGACGAGGGTGGCCAGCTGACCGAGAAGGTGCGGCGCAAGCCGTTCAGCGTCGTGCTCTTCGACGAGGTGGAGAAGGCCCACCCGGATGTCTTCAACACGCTGCTGCAGGTGCTGGAGGACGGTCGCCTCACCGACGGCCAGGGGCGCATCGTGGACTTCAAGAACACCGTGCTGATCCTGACCACCAACCTCGGCACCCGCGACGTGTCCAAGTCGGTCAGCTTCGGACTGCAGGCCGCCAACGACACCGCGTCCAACTACGACCGGATGAAGAACAAGGTCAACGACGAGCTCAAGCAGCACTTCCGCCCGGAGTTCCTCAACCGCATCGACGACATCATCGTGTTCCACCAGCTGTCGGAGGAGGAGATCGTCTCCATCGTCGACCTCATGGTGGCCCGCGTCGATGTCCAGTTGCGCAACAAGGACATGGGCCTCGAGCTCACCACCGCGGCGAAGGCCCTGCTCGCCAAGAAGGGGTACGACCCGGTGCTGGGGGCGCGGCCGCTGCGCCGCACCATCCAGCGTGAGATCGAGGACGCCCTCTCGGAGAAGATCCTCTTCGGCGAGCTGCTGCCCGGCCAGATCGTCGTCGTCGACACCGGCCCAGCGGATCTGATGGTCAAAGACGGTCCGACGAAGTTCACCTTCCGGGGCGAGCTAAAGCCGTCGGTCGTGCCGGACGCTCCGCCGGCCGGCGTCACCGCGGAGTAAACCGGGGTGCGGGCTCGGGGAGTTCTGCTCCCCGACCCCGCTATCCCTCGCCGCACATGCGACCGACTTCACCCGGGTGTCGAGCCTGGACGCCGAGCTGCGGGCGGCGCGCGCTGAGCGGGAGGCCGCCGAACCCGATCGTGCAACATCGGGCCGCCCTACGGGGCCAGGAGTTGCACGATCGGGGATCAGGCCGGGTATTCCGCGGGTGGCCGGACCCCGCCGGATGGGCCCGGACCCCAGCCGTCAGCTGGCCGGACCCGGGGCCAGGGCTAGCCCGTCGCCGCGTCAGGGCAACGCGTAGCGGCCGTCTGGCAGCGCGGCGACGAGCCCGTCGGCGACGAGCCCGGACAGGGCGCGACCGCGCTGGATTGCGGCGTCCCACGCCGCCTCGAGTGCCGCCCGCGGCACCGGCTCGGGGCTGGCCCGCAGCACGCCGAGCAGCCGGCCGCGCACCTGCCGGTCGGTGCCGGCGTAGCGCTGCGGCGACCGGGTGGGACCGTCGTAGTCGGGCGAGCCAGCCTGCCGCCAGCTGCACAGCGACGCGAGCGGACACGAGTCGCAGCGCGGTGCTCGCGCCGTGCACACCAGGGCCCCGAACTCCATCAGCGCGACGCTGAACCGCGCCGCGTCACGCGGCTCGGGCGGCAGCAGCGCCGCTACCGCGCAGCGGTCCCGGCGCTCCGACGGCGGGCCCGCCGCGCCCTGTCCACCGACCACGCGGGCGATCACCCGACGCACGTTGGTATCGACGACCGCGTGCCGCTGCCCGAAGGCGAAGCTCGCCACCGCGCGCGCCGTGTAGGCGCCGACACCGGGCAGCGACAGCAGACCCGCCAGGTCCGATGGGACGGCGCCGTCGAAGCGTTCGACCAGCGCGCGTGCGCACTCGTGCAGCCGCAGCGCCCGCCGCGGGTAGCCGAGCCGGCCCCACATCCGCACTGCGTCGCCGGGCGACGCCGCCGCGAGGGCAGCTGGGCCGGGCCACCGCGCGAGCCACGCCGCGTACACCGGCCGGACTCGCGCCACCGGGGTCTGCTGCAGCATGATCTCGCTCACGAGCACGTCCCACGGATTGCGACCCGGCTCGCGCCACGGCAGCTCGCGCGCCGCCACCGCGTACCAGGCGAGCACGGCGGGAGCGAGATCGACAACCATGACCGGCGCATCGTCGCACGCCATTCGCAGCCGGCTGCGCGCGCGTCGCAACCGTACGGCGTCGGCCGCGGGATAACGTGGCCGGGACATGTTGCACCCTGTCGGCCCCCGCGCGCCGGCCGTTTACTGGCGGCGGCGCATCGTTGCGCTCTGCGCCGTGCTGGTACTGGTCGTGCTGAGCGTGCTGATGCTCGGTCGCGGAACCGGCAGCGCGGTGCGCGGCGCCGGTCCCGGCCCCACCGCGGCGCACCCTGTGCCCTCGTCGGCGAGCACGCGATCGGTCACACCGCCCAGCACGCCGGCGGCGCCGACGAGCGGCTCCCGGGCCACGGCGCAGGCAGCCGGAGCCACCCACTCGGTGGCGACGGCCGCGTGTACCGCCGCCCAGCTGCAGGTCTCGGCCGTCGTCGGGCAGAGCGCGTACCGGATCGGCGACAGCCCGGTCGTCATGCTCCAGGTCAGCAACAAGGGCCCGGCGCCCTGCGTGCAGGACCTCGCCGACCGCCAGGTGGAACTGCGCGTTTACAACGGCGAGGCGAGGGTCTGGGGCAGCCACGACTGCGAGATCCAGCCGGGAACCGACCTGCGGACGCTCGCAGTCGGACAGGCGGTGCGGGTGAGCATCATCTGGTCGGGGCTGTCCTCGCAGCCCGCCTGCGCCGGCACCCGGCAGCGGGTGGGAGCCGGTACCTACACCCTCTACCCGCTGCTCAGTGGCCGCCTCGGGGCGGCCGCGCAGTTCTCGATCAGCTGAGCTGGCGCCGGGTCAGGAGTACCGGTCGATGATGGAGACCTCGGCCAGCCGGGAGATCGCCTCCCGGACAGCGCGAGCCCGGGTCTCGCCGACCCCGTCGACGATCTGAAGGTCCTCAGCTGAGGCGGCTAGCAGCTTCTGCAGGCCGCCGAAGTGCTCGACTACCCGGTCGAGGATTGCGCCCGGCATGCGCGGGACGCGGGCGAGCAGCCGGTGCCCGCGGGGGCTCGCCGCCGAATCCAGCACCTCGCCGGCGCTCGGCAGGCCCATGGCCCTGGCCACCTGGGTGAGGTCGAGCAGGTCGGTGGCCGACAGCTCGGCCAGCGAGGTGAGCACCTGCTCCGGGGTCCGGCTGCGGCGCCCGTCCGGCGTGTAGTCGCGGGCGATCAGCACCCGGTCGACGTCCACGCCGGCCATCAGCTCCTCGAGCTGGAGCGCGAGCAGCCGCCCGTCGGTGCCGAGTTCGAC
>JAYTRE010000240.1:0-8449 GCA_043746395.1 Pseudonocardiales bacterium | reverse complement strand
AGGGCGCCGGCGGCCAACAGGTGTTTCGCCGTGAGGGTGGGGATGTCGGTGCCGATCACCACGACCGGGCCGCCGCGCTCGGAGTGGACCTGTGCGAGCGCGCGTCCCATCCGCAGGCCCAAATCACCGCCGTACTGGTCGAACACGGCGACACCGGACGGCAGCAGCGCGCCGACCTCGTCGGCGGAACCGGGCGGGTCAAGGGCGACGTGCACCGAGCCGGGAGCGGCTTCGCAGGCGACCGCCACCGTGCGAGCGATCAACGCCGCCTGCAGCTGTGCGCAGCCTGCGGGGCCGAGCATCGGCTCCAGCCGCGTCTTCGTCGACCCCGGACGTGGTACGCGCGCCATGACGACCACCTGAACCGTGCCGCTCATGAGTCGAACCGATACACGACGCCAGCCGCGGCGGACGGGCCAGCGTCGACGATGCGGGGTAGGGCGATTTCGAGGAGGCGGGCGAACGTCTCGGTGCTGGCCCGCATCCGCGCGATCAAGGCGTCGACCGGCTGCGGGTCGACCGTAACCCCGTTCGCGTAGTCGGTCAGGTAGCCGAGCAGGACGACCGGTATCTCGGCCTCACCGGCGAGCACGACCTCAGGGCCAGCGGTCTGGCTGACCGCGCTCACACCGATGGAAGCCAGCGCCGCGATCTCGGTGCGGCTGTTGAACCTCGGCCCGTCGACATGGCCGTAACAACCACCGTCGACCACCGACGCGTCGTCGTCGCGTGCTGCCTCGAGCGTGATGCGTCGCAACGCCGGGCTGAACGGCGAGTCGAAGATCCAGTGACCGCGTCCTTTCTCGCCGACGCTGTCGTACCAGGTGCAGGGCGTGCCGTCCGGCAGCCGGTTGCCCGGGAAGTACAGGTCGTCGAACACGACCACTGATCCGAGTTCGAGGGTGGGAGCCACGGCGCCGCACACGGTGAGGCTGATGAGGACGTCGATGCCGCAGTCGAGGAGGGCGGCGAGGTTGGCTCGGTGATCGATCTGGTTGGACAGTGCCGCGTGACCGGAGCTGTGGCGGGCGAGGTGAACCACGTCCACCCCGGCGACCAGACCGAAGGTGACCTCCGCGGAGCCGAACCGGGTCCGGCAGGTGTGCGGGCGCGGGTCGTCCAGCCGCGGCCAGTCATAGCTGCCGGATCCGGAGATGATGCCGACGCGCATCAGGCCACCCCCACCGTCGGGTCGCCGGTCGATGCCACGCCGGGTGACACCCTCTCGACGGGCACCAACGGCAGCAGCCGACGCAGTGCCACGTTCTCTGCCGGGTCGAGCACGCTGTGCTGCACGCAGGCCGGCACCAGCTGCCCGGTCTCCGGGTGGGCCATCGCGTACGAGCAGGCCCGCAACCGGTCCTGGGTGATCTTGATCCGCGGATCACTGCTGTCCTCGCCCCGTTGCAGGGCATCCCAGGCGGGGGCGACGTCGACTGCGTCCATGAACGAGTGCATCACGAAGGTCACCGGCCGCGGTCGGTGCCGCCGGAGCGACCGCAGCCCGGCTCGCTTGGCCAGTCGCACGGCCCAGCCGATACCGACCGGGACGATCGACGGATGCCGGACCAGTACGCGGGCCAGCTTGACCAGCAGCAGCGGAAGCGGCGTTCCGGAGAAGCTGACCCCACCGAAGTAGCGGAAGAACACGTCACGCACGTGCAGGTCACGAGAGTCGAGGTCGTCGAGGATCGGGACGTACTTCTCGCCGAGGTAGAAGCCGTAGGTGGTGCGGTTACAGCGCTCGTCGCCGATCTGCAACGCACGAAACGGCAGCCGCGCCCCTGCGCCGCGCTCGATCTGGGCCCATACCTCGTCGGCGGTGGTGTTGCCGTAGTCGTCGTGCCAGCGACGCTCGTCGCCGACGAACGCGGCCGGCTGGAAGGAGAACATCCCGAAGCCGTATCCGTGACAGTCGCGGATGACGTCAGCGATCTGGTCCAGGTTGCGTGGGGTGACCGTCATGTTGTGGGCCAGGAAGTAGCGCACGCCCTGCTCACGACGCAGCCGGGTGAACATGTCAGCGAACCGACGCCGGTACGGGTTCAGCGCCACCTCATCAGGTGGGCGTTCAATACCGCGGCGGCCAAACATCAGCATGTCGAAATGGCCGGCGAACGACAGCCGGTCAAAACGGCGCCGGCCCGAGGCGTCCAGGGCGAGCGCGGTGAGGTAGTCGTAGTCGAAGTCGCCGTGGCTCATGCTGATCGGCTCGCGGCCGTGCTCACGCATGATCTGCAGCGCCGCGGCGTGATCGTTCGGTGGTAGCAGGCTCACCTCGCCGCCGATCAACTGCGCGTGCGCGTAAGGGCCACGTATCCGTCGCAGCAGACCCATCTGCGCCCGGACCCGGGCGCGGGTGTGTGGGCCATCGACCGCGACCCGGTTCGCGTCGCGGGAGTGATAGCAGGGTGTGCAGGCCAGATTGCAGCGCGGGAACACCCCGTGAGTTCCTTCACAGCCGACCGCGTGCTGTCCGAGCGCCTGCGCCGGCGTCTGGGCGGTATCGGGAAGATCGGCCCACCGCCGGGCCAGCGCCGAGCGGGTCTCCGGGTGCACCGGGCGGGTCGCCAGCTCCACGACACGGATGCGCCGCAGCAGGCTCATCCGGACTCCACCACTTCGACCGCGCCCCAGAACGCGACATGATTCTTGATCTTGCGGGCTAGCGGTGAGGGGTGTCGGTAGGTCCAGGCCGCGTTGCGGCCGGTGGCGTCGTCGACCTCGACGCTGTAGTAGCTGGCAATCCCTTTCCACGGGCACAGCGACTTCGCACGGGAGCTGCGCAGATAGTCGGGGTTGACCGCATCGGGCGGGAAGTAGTGGTTGCCCTCCAAGTAGATCGTGTGGTCGCTGCGGGCGATCACTGTCCCGTTGAAGATTGCCTCAACCACCGTCATGTCAATCCTTCGTCGGGGAACCCGTGCAGGGTTCGGATTTGCTTTTCCCATTCGGGAACCCGGCCAGCGTCGCCGGTCCTTCCCGTCGAGTGAGGATCGGTGCCGGGGGCAGGCGGGGAGAGTTCGCGGAATCCGGCGAGGTAGCCGATGCTCGCCACCACGAACGGGGTCAGGTAGTTGACCGCGACCCGCACCCAGGTCGCCCAACTGGGATGACCGCTTAGGATCACCGAGCTCTGGTTTGCCACCGACAAGATGGTGCCCACCACGAGCGCTACCCTGCCCGCGACCCGCAGCGTCGCGCCCCGCGCGAACAGTCGCAGCGCCTCGCTACGGGTCGACCACGGCGGGCGGCAGAAGCCGTCCGGGCCGTTCATTGCGGCCGCGACCGGGTCATGCGAGAACGCCGCCGCTTTGCCAGGTCGGCCACGACAGGTTCCAGTCGCCGTAGCCGTCCCAGGACGGCATGGTGGGGCCGCCGGTATTGGTGTAGGTGAACACATCGCCGATGCGAGCGAAAGAGAAGTAGCGTTGCGCATCGCCGACGTTCAGGTTCGTGCAGCCGTGCGAAGTACTGCGGACGCCGATGTTGCCGCCGTTCCAGGACGCCGAGTGCACGAACTCGCCGGAGTTCGTCAACCGGACCGACCACGGAACCTGAAGGTCGTAGAACGGCTCACCCGGGTTGTTTTTCATCTCCTGCACGCGGTCCTTCTCCATCACGATCTTCGTACCGCCATAGGTCGGCGTGCTCGCGGCACCGAGCGAGACGGGGAAGCTGAACACCGTCTTGCCGTCCGAGGTCACGGTCATCCGTTCGCTGCCCCCGTCGACGGTCGCGATATTCGCCGCGCCCGTGGCGATCGAGAGCGTCAGGCTGTCGTCGAACACCAGGCCCTTGCCTGCGGACAACCCCGTCACCGGCAGATCCAGGTGGATACTCGCGTGCGCCGGCCAGTAGTTACGGAGTCGATAGTGGGCCTCGAGAGCTTGCCCAGCGCGCCCGGAGCGTTGCCAGTACCAAGCGCCGGAGGCGGGCCGGCCGTTCACGGTGACCGCCGTCGCGCGATCGAAGGCTGATGCGTCGGTGATGGCGTGGTCGACGTAGGCGATGATCGGCATCCCGATGCCGTACACCCCGCCGTCAGCTTCCAACAGCGACACATGCACCGGACGGCCCGAGGCCGGTGTCGAGGGCGCAGAGCCCGACGTATTACCGGACGACGTCCCGTGGGTCGGCGGGCTCGCCGCGCTGCCGTTCACCGACGGTGCCCCGGCAGTCGCGGGGAGTGCTTGTCCGCTGGTGCCGCTCGAGCACGCCGCCGCCAACAGCACGACGGCGGCTGATGCCGCGACCGTGGCAATCCACCTCATCTGCTTGGTCGTCCTTTCTGGACGGGACACGAGAAGTCGGGCCGGTGAGCTGCCACTGCGGGGCTGCAAGCCCGGTTACGGCGCGAATGGGTCCGCCGTAACCGGGGCTTGTAGGGGAGCAGTGTCAGCGGTCAGCGCGGCTGGCGGGGCGTGCCAGCAGCAGGGCACCCAGCGCGAGACCAAACATCAGGTGCTCGATGAGGAAGGTGGGGTAGCCGACCATCTTGGCCATATGGGTGATCTGGTCGCCGCTGTTGAACACGTTCGCCGCCAGTGGCAGGGTGATCCAGGAACTCACCGCGAACACAATCGCGCCCCAGACGACGGCGGCACCGAGCATGATGGCGCCGTGCAGGCGCAGCTTGTGCACTGCGACGGCGAACACCACTCCGTACATCGCGCCGGTCATCATGTGGATGGCCGCGCCGATAACCGCGGGCCCACCCGCGAAATAGAAGGTGCTGCCCATCATCGCGTGCTGCATCGATGCCATCAGCTGCGTCGACGCGATGAACGTCGACGCGATGTGGTAGAGCGGCGTGAAGAACCCGCGGTGCTGATAGGTCGCCGAGGCGACCATCGCATACATCGCCATCACCAACGAGGCGATCGCACCACCCACGGCGCCGGTCAACACGACCGCCCCACTAGGACGGGCCGACGCTTCGCCTGACCGTCCCCTATTGCGTGTCCTCACCGAGCTCGATGTCGCCATGATTCCTCCAACGCTGTCCGCCCGTCGGGCGCGCCACAGGCGTGGCTGATGCGGGAACCCGGTCAGCAACGCCTGCCCTTCCCGTCAGGCGGGCAAGAATCTGTTGGTTCCTCTGCCATCGGTCATCGGCGGTACCGTGAGCCGATGGTGCAGGTTCTCGGCGTCGTGGTGATCGTGTTCAGCGTGTTGTTGATCCTTGGAGCAATCACCGGGCGGGTAACGGTGCAGTCATGCTGTGCCGTGGCAGACCCGCGACGCGATGCGCGGATGCGGGTCGCGTTCGAGGACGCCGAGCCCGCCGCTCAAGATGCCGCAGCCGGGTCGCCAGCGATTGGGTTGGCCCGCACCGAGTAGCAACCGGCGCCGGCAGCCTGAGCACCGACTCGCTCCCAGGTAACACCCGATGTCAGCCGTCGCCTCGAGGTAGGCAGCAGTCGAATCCGGTGCATATGACGCGATCGGCGGTCGCCCTTGCCGCCTGCGCGCGTTCGTGCCGCGGGCGAACCGGACGCACCAACAACAAGCGCCTCATCGATCGCCTGGTAATCGTTGCCGACCGGCAACGGCGCGGACCAGGCCCGGACCGTGTTGACCCTGATTTGACCCCGGACGGAGCGTGGACGAGACGTTCTACCTGCTCGAAGGTGAGATCGCGCTGCAGCTGGATGGCGCTCAGCGGGTGTTACCCGCCGGGGGAACTGCGATCATCCCCCGTGGCATTCCGCAGTCGGCGCCGCCGCTGCGCAGACCGGCGCAATCCAGATCCTCGGGCCGCCACCTTTCTCAAAGGCAGGCAGGTAGCCGCCCTCGGCTACCATGACTAATGCGCTTAGTAGTCAAGGGCCAGGTCTTGCCCCGCGCCCGACTTGAGCGCGGCCGCCTCGTCGCGCTGGGCATGACCGGAGCTCTCCTGCTGTCGGCTTGTTCGGCGACGCAGTCCGGGACCGGTTCGGCGGCACTCACACCGACCCGCTCCGTCGGTGCGCCCAGCTCGCCGAGCACGCCCGCCACGTCGAGTTCGGCGACCTCACCCGCGGCCAACGCGGCGCCCGTCCACGTGTCCCTGCTGGAGGGTGATGGTGGCGTCTACGGCGTGGGCATGCCCGTCATCGCGTACTTCGACCGCTTGGTGACCGATGCGACGGCGTTCGCCAAGGCGACCACGGTGACGGTTAACGGGCAGCCTGCCGCGGGTGCCTGGTACTGGGAGAAGTCGGGCCGCAAGGGTCAGGTGTTGGAGGCGCACTATCGACTGCGGCACTACTGGCCGGCCAACGCGAAGATCTTCGTCGACCTTCCGGTCAAGGGCCTGTCCGCGGGCAGTGGCCTGGCCTACGACGACAGCCTCACCTTGTCCGTCGCGACCGGGCCGGCCAACATTTCCACGGTCGACTGTGCTGCGGAGAAGATGACAGTCGCCTCGAACGGCACGACGGTACGGACGATGCCGGTGTCCTGCGGCAAGGCAAAGACCCCGACCTTCTCCGGGACGAAGGTCGTCATGCAGAAGGGCGAGCAAGTTCCCGGCAGCGCCAAGCTACGCCCGTCAGGAACGGTGCGGATGATCTCCAACAATCCGGCCGATCCGTATGACCTGATGGTCCCGTGGTCGGTCCGGATCACCAATTCCGGCGAGTACGTGCACGCGGCGTCATGGAACGGAGGCAACATTGGGATCCGCTCGACGTCCAACGGTTGCACCAATCTCAACGTCACTGACGCCGAGTGGTTCTACAAGTTCGCCCAGCTCGGTGACGTGGTCACCTACGCCCATACCGGGGGCACCCCGATGCCCTCCTGGGATGGCTATGGCGACTGGAACCTGCCCTGGGGCGCCTGGTTGGCCGGCGGGATCGTCGCGTCCTCGGGCCGCTAGCCCGCTGCCCGTGTGGCGAGCGGCGTCCACGGTGTAGGTGTGGCAAATGGCGCTGGTGGGGTTGGTGTGGCAATCTTCAACGCAACCCAGTAGGTGACTTCGTGGATGCGTGAGGCTGCATCGAATGTCGAGACCGGTTCGCGCACTCCATGGCGTGGCTGCGCGCCGGTGCGCCGCCCTGCTCGTCAGCGCCCTGCTCGCCCCACTCCTGTTTGCCGCTCCCGGGCACGCGGCGCCACCCAAGCCGCCAAATCCGTCGGATCAGCAGATCAGGGCCGCCCAGGCGAAGAAGAACGCCGCCGCGGCCGAGATCGGAACGATCGCGGGCCGGATCGCAGTGGCGCAAGCTAGCCTGGATCGGCTCAGCAGCGCCGCCGATCTCGCTGAGCAGAAGCTCGCGTACGCGCTGCAGCTCCAGCAGGCCGCCAAGAGCGCCGCAGCCGCGGCCGAGGCAGCCGTGCAAGCCGCCCAGCGCACGGTGGTCCTAGCCCAACGTCAGTTCATCGGCTACATCCAGCAGACCTACATGAGCGGCAGCGTCAGCGGCACTACCGGTGCGCTGCTCACTGCCAACGACCCGAGTGCGCTGATGCAGCAGGGCGCCCTGCAGCGCTACGTGGCAACCCAGCAGATCGACGCGATCGGCCAGCTCAGTAAGGCCACCGTGGGCAAGTCCAACGCCGACGCGGCCGCGCGCGGGGCGGTGCAACGCCAGAACGCGGCGACTGCCGCCGCTGCTGCTGCCCAGCAGAACGTGCTCGCTGCCCTGGCCCAGGCCAAGTCGCAGAAGCTCGTGCTGGACAGTCAACTGGCCGTGGATCGCACGCAGCTGCAGGCCGCCCAGATCGCGCTCACCGGGATCACCAACCAGCGCGCGGCCTACCTGGCCTGGAAGAAGCTGCAAGCCGAGATTGCCGCCCGGGAAGCCGAGCGCAGGCGACAGCAGCGCATCAGGCAGCAGGAGGCTGCAGCGGCCGCCGCAGCCGTCGCTGCCGCCGCAGCGGCTGCCGCCCAGGCCCCGAGCGGCAGCGGCGGAGGCGGCTCCTTCGCGCCCGCTCCGAGCGGCGGGTCCTGGACCCTGGCCGACGGCCAGCAAGCGGTGAACCGGGCGATGGCCTATCTGGGCATGTCCTACTCGTGGGCGGCGGGCAACGCCAGCGGGCCCACCTACGGGGTCAGCGAGCCCGGCTCAGCGTGGAACGACGGCAATATCCTCGGCTTCGACTGCTCCGGACTGACCCTGTATGCGTGGGCGCCATGGCTGTCGATGGCGCACTACGCAGCAAGCCAGTACATCCAGGCCGGCAGCTACCACCCCTCGATCGACCAGCTGCTGCCCGGTGACCTGGTGTTCTGGAGTGGTGACGGCACGATCGGCGGCATCGGGCACGAAGCGATGTATATCGGCGGAGGCAACGTGATTCAAGCTCCGCAAAGTGGTGACGTCATCAAGATCACGAACGTGTACAACGTGGAGGGTGGCCTGTTCGGCGCGACACGCCCGCTGACCTGACCCCCTCAGTTGATCGGTCCTACGGCAGCTAGTAGCCTTCCCGAGACCGTTCGGTTACCTGGCCGTGACCT
>JAYTRE010000239.1:0-3363 GCA_043746395.1 Pseudonocardiales bacterium | reverse complement strand
GCGCCAGCTTGGCCTGCGCCACATTGTTTCCCCTCCGCGGGCCGCACCAGGAACAATCAGCCGAGCAGCAGCTTGTTCGTCGAGGAGGAGAGCCACCGTGCAGTTCGGTCGCTACTACGAGCAGTTCGAGGTTGGTGCGGTCTACAAGCACTGGCCCGGCAAGACCATCACTGAATATGACGATCACCTGTTCTGCCTGCTGACGATGAACCACCATCCGCTGCACCTGGATGCCCACTACGCCGAGACGACCACCGATTTCGGCAAGAACGTGGTGGTCGGCAACTACATCTACTCGCTACTGCTCGGCATGTCGGTGCCCGACGTGAGCGGCAAGGCGATCGCCAACCTGGAAATCGAGTCGCTACGCCACGTCGCGCCCACGTTTCACGGAGACACGATCTACGGCGAGACGACCGTTTTGGACAAGACGCCGTCGACGTCGAAGTCCGACCGGGGGATCGTCGCTGTCGAGACGATCGGCTACAAGCAAGACGGCACCGTCGTCTGCCTGTTTCGCCGCAAAGTGCTCGTGCCCACCCGGGAATACCTCGACTCCCGGGGCGGCGAGCAGCCCGGCCGACCCGCGCCGCTGCCCCGCTGAGTCAGCGGGGCAGCAGGTCCCACCCGGTGAGGGTGACGAGCAGTTCCGGCGTCAGCTCCAGGCTGGCCAGCTGGGCGTGCGTCACCCACCTGGCCTCGGCTGCGTCGTCGCCGGCCGCGAGTTCCCCGCCGACGACCGCGCACACGAAGTCGGTGATGTCGTAGCCGACCCGGGGACCGGCCCGCTGCACCCGGCCAGCGACCCGCAACACCAGTACCTCTAGGCCAGTCTCCTCAGCCACCTCCCGGACGCAGGCTGCCTCGGCCGTCTCCCCGGGGCGACACCGGCCGCCGGGAAGCGACCAGCTGCCCTTCGCCGGTGCGTGGCCGCGGCGGATCACCAACAGCCGGCCGCGGTCGTCGAAGACGACGCCGCCTGCGCAGGCCTGGCGTCGTGGCATGGCGGCTCCCCTCGTGTCGGCGCGGCTTCCCGGCGCGCTGTTCCCGGTGCGGTATGAACACTGCGACGGGTAGAGCACCGGCCTGGCGTATCCGTACCCGGAAGGAGGCGTGAGCATGGGCAAGCTTGTCGTTGTCGGTCTCGTCGCTGCCTTCTTGATCTTCTATGTCATGACCTCGCCTGTCCAGGCTGCCCATATCGTGCAGCACAGCTGGACCGTGGCGGTGCACGTTGCGCACGGTGTCGGCACCTTCGTCAACAAGCTCGCCTCGTAGCGGAGCCTGCCGTGCCGGCCTTCCTGCCGTCCGAACTGCCCATCCAGGGTGAGGTTCGCCACCACTGGATTGTGCTACTGCGTCGCCCGCACCCGCTTCTCGGGATCGCGCTGCTGGTGCTGCTGGTGATGGCCGCGCTCCAGCCGTGGCCGATGCTGGTGCCCTTTACGATCCTGTTCGTGCTCGTCGCGTTGCTGCGCTGGCAGGCATGGGAGGCCGAGCGGATCATCCTCACCCGCACCCGCATCGTGCGGGTGCGTGGGGTGCCCGAGAGCACCACGTCGGAGGCCTCCCTTCGCCTGGACCGGATCTCGGGTGCGATCGTGGTGCAGACCGTCCCGGGCAAGCTGCTCAACTACGCCTCCATCGAGCTCGAAGCCGCCGGTAGCCATCCCGACTTCCGGCATCTGGTCAACATCGAGCGTCCACATGACTTCTACCTTCAGTTGCGGCATGTCCTGTTCGGCGAGGGGCCCGCAACCGCTGCCGGCAGGTCGGCTGGCGGGTCCGGTGAGCTCCCGGACGATTCCGAGACCGCGCCGCTGCCCGGGCGAGCTCAGCGCCCGGCCCGACACCGCCGGTAGCCTGTTCGGGGTTCGTCAGTCCCAAACCGTAGGGTGGCTCGCGTGCGAATCGACCTGCACGCCCACACCGCCGCCTCCGACGGAACCGACACCCCCGCTCAGCTGGTAGCCGCGGCGGTCACGGCCGGCTTGGACGTGCTGGCCGTCACCGATCACGACACCACCCGCGGCTGGGCGGCGGCACTGGACGCGCGGCCGGAGTTGCTGACTGTCGTCCCGGGCGCGGAGTTCTCCTGCGTGCACCACGACGCAGCCGGGCACCGCATCAGCCTGCACCTGCTGGGCTACCTGTTCGACCCCGAGCACGAGGGACTGCGCACCGAGCGGGCCAGGCTGCGCGCCAGCCGCCTGGACCGGGGCCGGGCCATCGTCGCCAATTTGGTCGCCGACGGTTACCCGATCAGTTGGGAGCAGGTCAGCGGGTACTCCGACGGCGGATCGGTCGGGCGCCCGCACATCGGCCGCGCCCTCACCGCGGCCGGCGTGGTGCCCGACGTCTCCACCGCCTTCACCACCCTGCTGTCCTCGCGGTCGAGGTACTACGTGCACAAGGCCGATATGGAGGTCTTTGACGCGATCGCGCTGGTGCGCGCGGCCGGCGGGCTGCCGGTGTTCGCCCATCCGCTGGCTCGGCGCCGGGGACCGGTCGTGGACGACGCGGTGATCTCGGCCATGGCTGACGCTGGCCTGGTCGGCCTCGAGGTGGATCACCCTGATCACGACGCCGCGGATCGGGCGCACGCGGCCGGGCTGGCGCGTGAGCTCGGTCTCATTGCCACCGGCTCGTCGGACTATCACGGGACCAATAAGACAACCCAGCTCGGCGCCTGCACCACCGACCCGGCCGAATACGAGCGGCTGCTGGCGCTGCCGAGCGCCCAACGCCCGGTCGGCCCCCAGTGACCACCGAGCCGCCCGGACAGCTCATGTTGTCCGCGATGCCGCGGCGGCTATTCTCCTGCACGCCGTCGCGGCTGGCCGCGTTCGACTGCCCGCGCCGGTACCGGATGACCTACCTCGACCGCCCCACACCGCCGCGCGGCGCAGCGTGGGCGCACAACACCCTCGGGGCAGTCGCCCACCTCGCGCTGCACCACTGGTGGCAGCTCGACCGCAGCCGCCGCACCCCCGACGAGGGCGCTGAGCTCGTCAAGCGCAACTGGCAGCACCACGGCTTCCGCGACGAGCCCCAGTCCCGGCAGTGGCGCACGATCGCCGGCCAGTGGGTGCGGCAGTACCTCGCCGAGCAGGTCGATCCTGATGTCGATCCGGTCGGGGTCGAGCGCACCGTCGGCGCAACGACGGCGGGATTGGCCTTGAGCGGGCGGATCGACCGGGTCGACGAGCGTGACGGAGAACTTGTCGTCGTCGACTACAAGACCGGCCGGCGCGCGCTCACCGAGTCCGACGCTCGCGGTTCGCAGGCATTGGCGTTGTACGTGCTTGGGGTGCGTCGGACGCTTCGCCGGCCGTGTCGGCGCGTCGAGCTGCATCACTTGCC
>JAYTRE010000238.1:0-8985 GCA_043746395.1 Pseudonocardiales bacterium | reverse complement strand
GTCTCGGGATCGGCGGCGTCGGCCTTGTTGAAGACCAACTGCTCGGGGACCCCCAGCGCCTCGATGTCGGCGAACACCGCCCGCACGGCGCGCAGCTGTGCCTCGGGATCGGCATCCGAGGCGTCGACGACGTGCAGGATCAGGTCGGCCTCTGCTACCTCCTCGAGCGTCGAGCGGAACGCCTCGATCAGCTGGGTCGGCAGGTGCCGCACGAACCCGACCGTATCCGCGAGGGTGTACGGGCGGCCATCGGAGGCCTGGCAGCGCCGCACCGTCGGATCCAAAGTGGCAAACAGTGCGTTCTCGACCAGCACCCCGGCGTCGGTCAGGCAGTTCAGCAGCGACGACTTGCCGGCATTGGTGTAGCCGGCGAGCACCACGCTGGGCACGTTCCGGTCGATGCGGCGCGCGCGCTTGACATCACGGGCGGTCTTCATCCCGGCGATCTGTTTGCGGAGCTTGGCCATCCGCGTGTTGATCCGCCGCCGGTCGATCTCGATCTTGGTTTCGCCGGGACCGCGCCCGCCGATGCCCAGGCCCCCGGCTGCCCGGCCGCCGACCTGCCGCGACAGCGACTCGCCCCAGCCCCGCAAACGCGGCAGCAGATACTGCATCTGGGCCAGCTCGACCTGCGCCTTGCCCTCCTTGGACCGGGCGTGCTGGGCGAAGATGTCGAGGATCAGGGCCGTCCGGTCGACGACCTTCACCTTCACCACCTCTTCGAGCTGACGCAACTGGCCGGGAGCCAGTTCGCCGTCACAGATAACGGTGTCGGCGGCCGTGGCAAGCACCACGTCACGCAACTCCTTCGCCTTGCCCGAGCCGATGTAGGTGGCCGGGTCGGGTCGATCGCGGCGTTGGATCAGCCCGTCGAGAACGAGCGATCCCGCCGTCTCGGCCAACCGGGCCAGCTCGAGCAGCGAGTTCTCGGCCTCGGCCAGGGTGCCCGCGGTCCACACCCCGACCAGCACGACCCGCTCCAGGCGCAGTTGCCGGTACTCGACCTCGGTGACGTCCTCAAGCTCGGTGGACAGCCCGGCTACCCGACGCAGGGCCTGCCGCTCGGCCAGCTCGTAAACGCCGGTAGAGCCGTCGTCAGGGGGGCGCAGCTCGTCGAAGTCAGTCATCTCGACGTCCATCGTGTCACGCCGCGGGTCGGCAATTACCCGTTCCGGGCCCGGGCCAGCCAGTCGTCGTCAAGTTCCAGCTCCGCGACAAGCACCGCCGGGCCGGCCAGGAGCACCTCGCCATCGGCTCGCCACACCACCGAGCAGCTACCGCCGGGGACCTCGACCTGCCAGGTGCTGCCGTCCGCGCCCGCTCCGTCGGCCGCGGCGATCGCGACGACGACGGCGCAGATGCCGGTCCCGCACGAGCGCGTCTCACCGACCCCTCGCTCGTACACGCGCATCGCCAACAGCCGCTGACCGGCCCGTACGACGAACTCGACGTTCTGCCCATCCGGGCGGGCGGGTTCGACGGCCGGGGCACGGCTGAGGTCGACGGCGGCGAGCGCGGCGCGCGAGGCCAGCTCGACGATCACGTGCGGGTTCGGCATCTCGACGGTGGCCGTAGCTGCCACTCCGGGCGCTCCCGCGGCGGTGACGACCGGCCGCTCGGTGCCCAGCCGGGGCTGGCCCATGCCCACCGTGACCTCGCCGCCCGTGCCGGCCTGCACCCGCTTGATCCCGCCGCGGGTAGCCACCGCGACCACCGCCTGCACCTCGACCAGGCCGGCACGCTGCAGGTACCGCAGGAACACCCGGATCCCGTTCCCGCACATCTCGGCCAGCGATCCGTCGGCGTTGCGGTAGTCCATAAAGAACGGCGCGTCAGCGGCCATTGCCGCGGCCTCGGGATGGCGATCCGAGCGCACGACCCGTAGCACCCCGTCGGCGCCGATTCCCGCGCGGCGGTCGCAGAGGGCGCGCACCAGGGCGGGAGTGAGCTCGAGCTCACCGTCGAGATCGGGCAGCAGCACGAAGTCGTTCTCCGTGCCGTGCCCCTTGAGCACGCGCATCACTCCAGGGTAGGCGGTAGCGCCGCCGCGACAGCGCCGGCCAGATCCGGGTCGGCGGCATCGAACCAGTGCACCCTCGGGTCGCGTCGAAACCACGAGCGCTGCCGGCGCACGAAGCGCCGCGTGGCCCGAATCGTCTGCACAGCCGCCTCCTCGAGGTCCCCGACGACCGCGCCCGTGGCGTCCAGGCAGGCCAGCAGCTGCGCGTAGCCGAGCGCCTTTCCAGCGGTGGGACTGCCACGCAATCCGCTGGGCAGCAGGGCCCGGACCTCCTCGAGCAGACCGGCGGCCATCATGGCCGCCACCCGCGCCGCCACCCGGTCGTCGAGGTCGGCGCGGTCGAGCCCGATCTGCACCGCGTCATAGATCGACTCGAACGCGGGCATCGTGGCCGTGAAGGGGCCGCCCGTCAGCTCGATGACTTCGAGCGCGCGCACGATGCGCCGGCCGTTGGTGGGCAGGATCGCGGCCGCGGCAGCTGGGTCGAGCCGGGCCAGCCGCGCGTGCAGCACCGCCGCGCCCACCCGTTCCAGTTGCTCGTACAGCCCGGCCCGCAGCTGCAAAGACTCGCCCGGGAACTCGAGACGGTCGAGGGCGCCGCGCAGGTACAGCCCCGATCCGCCAACCAGGATGGGCACGCTCCCCCGGGCGTGTACCTCGGCAATCGCCACGCGGGCCATCGCCTGGTATTCGGCCACTGCCGCTGCCCGGTCCACGGGCCAGACGTCGAGCAGGTGGTGCGCGATGCCGGCGCGCGCGGGCGGGGGCAGCTTGGCGGTGCCAATGTCCATCCCTCGATAGAGCTGCATCGAGTCGGCGTTGACGATCTCACCGCCGAGCCGTTGCGCCAGCGCCACCGCCAGCTCGGACTTGCCGGTCGCCGTCGGCCCCACCACGGCGAGCACCCGCGGCGGCGGCCCGGCTGGTGCCTCAGCCACGGACCGTCCACACGGCGACCGGGTAGGCGACGCCATACGGGTCGTCGCAATACAGCAGCTCCGCGTCGTAGGCGTGCCCGCCGAGCAGCGAGCCGGCCGCTTGCCACGCCGCAACGCCGGCGGCGAGCAGCTCAGCGCCCAGGTCTGCGTCCAGGCTCGCCAGCGCTACGGAGTCTCCGGTGCGCAGGGCGGCGGAGACCGCCGCATCGAACGGTTCGGCCCGCGCGTCGACGTAACCGGGGGCCTTGAGCGTGCGGCGGGCGCTGCCGTCGCCGAGCACGAGCACGGCAACCTCACCGGCCGCCGTGGCGCCGCGCAGGGCGGCGGCGGTCCCGCTGCCCGCGAAGTCGGGCCCCACACTGAACCCGAGCGCGCCCCGGCCCGGGCCTAGCGCCGCACGTACCAGCCACGCACCAACCGTCAACGAAAGCGGCAGCTCGGGAAGTCCATCGCTCGGCGAGCCCCCCAGGTCGACCTCGACCGGCACCCCAAATCCGGCCAGCGAACCACGCGCTGACGCGCCGTATTGCCCCGAGCGCGCAGCTGAACCCACCAGCACCAGCGGCACGTCCCCGGCGGTAACGCGACGGATCGCCGTGCTGCAGGCGGCGCGCAGGAGCGCGAGTTCGGCGCCCGTACCCGGGCCGAGCTCGGCGACCAGCACCGGCGGATGCGGGCAGAACGCGACGCCGGAGATCACGCCTGCAGGCTAACGGGACGGCAACGAGCGCACGCGTCCCACCGGTGATCGTGTCTAATGCTCAGTCATGGGTTCGCAGTGGGGACGTATCGACGCCGACGGCACCGTCTACGTCAGCACAGTTGACGGCGAGCGTGAGATCGGCTCGTGGCAGGCCGGCGATGCCGACGCGGGGTTCGCGTTCTACGTGCGACGCTACGAGGACCTCGCCACCGAGGTGACGCTCTTGGAGAAGCGGCTCGAGTCCGGTGCCGGCGACCCGGGAGCCACCAAGACCCAGGCGGCGGCCTTGAAAGACCAGCTGCCCACCGCGGCGGCAATTGGCGACCTCACCGCGCTCGACGTCCGACTCGATGCGTTGCTGGCAAGTGCCGAGGAGAAGTTGGGTGCCCACGCTGCCGCCCGGGCGCAGGCCCGCGCCGAGGCACTGGCCGCCAAGCAGGCACTCGCGGCCGAGGCCGAGCAGATCGCCGAGTCGGCGACGTCCTGGAAGGTCTCGGGCGATCGGCTACGCACGATCGTGGACGAGTGGAAACAGATCAAGGGGGTCGACCGTAAGCACGACGACCTGCTGTGGAAGCGTTTCGCCGCCGCCCGAGACGCCTTCGGCAAGCGGCGCGGGCAGCACTTCGCGCAGCTCGACGTCGAGCGCGGTTCGGTGCGCGCGGCCAAGCAAAGGCTTGTCGAGCGCGCCGAGGCCCTGTCACAGTCCTCGGACTGGAAAGACACCGCAGCGGCGATGCGTGAGTTGATGATCGAGTGGAAAGCTGCCGGGCGCGCCTCCCGCGACATCGAGGACGCGTTGTGGACGCGCTTTCGCGCCGCGCAGGACGCCTTCTTCGCACGTCGCTCGGGAGTGTTCGCCGACCGCGACGCCGAGCAGATCGACAACCAGCGGAGCAAGGAGACGATCATCGCCCGCGCCGAGGCCCTCGATCTCGCCGACCCCAAAAAGGCCCAGGCCGCGCTGCACGAGCTACAGACGCAATTCGAGCAGCTCGGGCACGTCCCGCGCGAGGCGATCAGGCGCCTCGACGACCGCATGCGCGCCGCGGAGCAGCGGGTGCGCGCGGCCGCCGACGTCCAGTGGCGCCAGCCCAGCATGGAGTCCAACCCGTTCCTGGCCGCCCTGCGGGAGCGGGCCGTCGAGGCCGGGGCCAAGCTAGAGCGGGCGAAGGCGTCCGGCGATCCGGCCCGCATCGCCAGGGCCGAGGCGGAGCTGGCGCAGCGCCGCGCGCTCCTCCCACCCGTCGAGTGACGTATCCGCTCGTTGAGTGACGGCTCGCGGCGTTGAGTGACGTATCCGCCCGTCGAGTGACGGCGCAATTGCCGTCTCTGATCATGGAGATACGTCACTCAACGGGTGCGGGGCGGCTGATCATCAGCAGCGGGTGCTGCGGCGCGGCGCCGGACGCGACCGCGCCGGACGGGCCGCGCCAGCGGCGGTGCGCGGTGAGCCCGCCGTCGGCGACCAGATGGTGCGGCGCGGCGTAGGTGATCGTCGAGCTGACCACGTCTCCGGGCTGCACGTCGACACCGGGACTCGCGACGTGCACCAGCCGGCCGTCACGGGCCCGGCCGGACACCCGGCCCGTCGCGGCGTCCTTGCGGCCGTCATGGGAATTGACGAGCACCTCCACGGGCCGGCCCACCAGCGCCTTGGCCGCGTCCCACGAAATCTCCTCCTGCAGGGCGATGAGCCGCTCGTAGCGCTGCTGGACGACGCCCTTCGGCACCTGGTTGTCCATCGTCGCCGCCGGCGTGCCGGGCCGCTTGGAGTACTGGAACGTGAACGCGCTCGCGAAGCGCGCCGCGCGCACCGCGTCCAGGGTCTGGTCGAAGTCAACCTCGGTCTCGCCGGGGAAGCCGACGATGATGTCGGTCGTGATCGCCGCGTCCGGCATCGCCGCGCGCACGTCCGCGATGATCGCCAGGTAGCGCTCGCGCCGGTAACTACGGCGCATCGCCTTGAGTACGGTGTCGGACCCCGACTGCATCGGCATGTGCAGCTGCGGGCAGACGTTGTCCGTCTCGGCCATCGCGGCGATCACGTCGTCGGTGAAGTCTCGCGGGTGCGGGCTGGTGAAGCGCACCCGCTCCAGTCCGGCGATCTCGCCACAGGCCCGCAGCAACCTACCGAACGCACGCTGGTCACCGAATGATCGGCCGTAGGAGTTCACGTTCTGCCCGAGCAGGGTGACCTCGAGCACCCCGGAATCGACCAGCGCCCGGATCTCGGCAAGGACATCCTCAGGCGCTCGATCGGTCTCGGTTCCGCGCAGGCTGGGCACGATGCAGAAGGTGCAGGTGTTGTCACAGCCCACCGAGATCGACACCCAGGCGCTGTGCGCGGCGTCGCGCCGGCTGGGCAGCTCGGACGGGAAGTTCTGCAGTGCTTCGACGATCTCCACCTGCGCCTGCTCGTTGTGCCGCGAGCGCTCGAGCAGCACAGGCAGCGCGGCGAGGTTGTGCGTGCCGAACACGACGTCCACCCACGGTGCCCGCTCGAGGATCGCGCCGCGGTCCTTCTGCGCGAGGCAGCCGCCGACCGCGATCTGCATCCCGGGGCGCGCCTGCTTGGCCGCCACGAGGTGACTGAGGTTGCCGTAGAGGCGGTTGTCGGCGTTCTCGCGGACCGCGCAGGTGTTGAAGACGACCAGGTCGACGTCGTCGCGCGCGCCGTCGGCCGCCCGCAGGTAACCCGCCGCCTCGAGCAGCCCGGCGAGCCGCTCGGAGTCGTGGACGTTCATCTGGCAGCCGTAGGTGCGGATGGCATAGGTGCGAGTCATGGCGGGGTTGAGAATACGGGCCGGAGTAGCAGGGCCCGCGCGCTCAGTGCGCGATCTCGGTCGAACGCGACTCGCGCACGACGGTGACCCGAATCTGGCCCGGGTAGGTCAGCTCGTCCTCGATCTGCTTCGCGATCTCGCGCGCCATGACCCCGGCCGCGAGGTCGTCGACCTCGCTCGGCTGCACCATCACCCGCACCTCGCGACCGGCCTGCATGGCGAAGACCTTCTCCACGCCCTCCTTGGCGGAGGCGATCTCCTCGATGCGGGCCAGCCGCTTTACATAGCTTTCCAGCGATTCGCGCCGGGCGCCCGGGCGGGCTGCGGAGCAGGTATCGGAAGCCTGGGTGAGCACCGCCTCGATGGTGCGCGGCTGCACCTCGTTGTGATGGGCCTCCACCGCATGCGTGACGGCCTCATCCTCGCCGTAGCGGCGCAACAGCTCGGCGCCGATGATCGCATGGCTGCCCTCGACCTCATGGGTGAGCGCCTTGCCGATGTCGTGCAGGAACGCGCAGCGCTTGATCAGCGTCGGTTCGATGCCGAGCTCGGCGGCCATGACACCAGCGATGTGGGCGGTCTCGATGAGGTGGCCCAGCACGTTCTGGCCGTAGCTGGTGCGGTACTTGAGCCGACCCAGCGTCGGCAGCAGCCGCTCGTCAAGATCGCCGATACCGATCTCGGCCAACGCATCGGCCGCCGCGCGCAGGCACAGCTCGTCCACCTCGGCCTTGCTCTGCTCGTAGGCCTCCTCGATCCGGTGCGGATGGATCCGGCCGTCGAGGACGAGCTTGTCGAGCGTGAGGCGGCCCACCTCCCGCCGCACCGGGTCGAAGCAGGACAGCAGGACGGCCTCGGGCGTGTCGTCAATGATGACGTTGACGCCGGTCACCGCCTCGAACGCGCGGATATTGCGGCCCTCCCGGCCGATGATGCGCCCCTTCATGTCGTCGCTGGGCAGCGGCATGACGCTCACGACGGTCTCGGCGGTCTGCTGGCTGGCGACTCGCTGGACCGCCTCGACGACGATCGACTTGGCTCGCTCGGTGCCTTGGGCCCGCGCCTCGTTCTCGATCGTGCGCACGAGCAGGGCGGCCTCGCGGCGGGCCGTGGCCTCCACGCTGGTCATCAGTTCGGCCCTGGCCTGCTCGAGCGTGAGGCCCGCGATGCGTTCCAGCTCACGCAGGTGCTGGTCGCCGCGGGAAGCCAACTCGCTGGTCCGCGCCGCGAGATCGTCGGCCCGCAGGTCGAGTTCGTGCTGGCGCTCGGTGAGTTGGGCGACCTCGCGCTGCAGTGCAGTGGTCTCGGCCTCCAGGGTCCGGGCCCGCGCTGCCAGCCGGTTCTCGGCGTCGTCCAGCCGCGACAGCCCCGCGGCCAGTTCGCGTTCGGACTGCCGGAGCTCCCCGGTCAGTCGCAGCACCTCGGACTCGGCCTCCCGGCGGGCGTCGGCAAGCAGTTCGGCGGCCCGGTGTTCCGCGCGGGCCCGCGCGGCTTCGGCCTCGGTCTGGGCGGTGGAGGCGTCGGCGGCGGCAGCCCGACGCAGAGCGCCGGCCTCTACCTCGGCAGCACGACGGAGGGCGGTGACCTCGACGTGGGCCGACTGCCGGATGGCAGCCACGTCGGCCTCGGCGGCGGAGCGCAGCATGTCCTCAGGCGCGCCCGCGACGGCGGCACCAGCCGATTCGCGATCCGAGCGCCCGCGAGCTCCGGGACGGCCCGCGCCAGAATGGGAGTCCCCGCGGCGGGCATACGCGCGGACGAAGAGCAGCCCCAGGAGAAAAATCGTCCCGACCGCTGCGTACCAGACTCCGTGCATCATCGCCTCCTGCTGGCCGAACACCTCCAGGGGACGCGCGAACGCCGGACAACCGAAGCACGCGCTACGGGATCCGCAGGTTGCGGGCCACGGCGCGGCCGCGGGCTGATGCGGCGGGAGTCACCTTTCTCGACAGTCGGGGCTTGGGCTATAGATCACCTACCAGCAAACAGCCAAACACGGCTGCCGGCGGGCGGCGCAGCTAGACGAGCGTCACTCCTGGTAGGTGGAGGTTATGAACGCGAGCCGGACAACGCAAGTAAACGCGATGGACCCCAACCGACGTCGGGGTCCATCGGCGCGTCGCGCCGGCTACCCGTCGACCGGATCGTCGGGCAGTTGGCCCGCCATCGCTGCTCGTACCACGTCGTGAGCCAGGCCAGGTGAGTAGCCTCGGCGCGCGAGCAACCCCACCAACCGGCGGGCCTGTGCCGAGGGTTCGACCCCGACTAAGGCGCGCAGCTTGCGCGCGACGAGCCGCTGGGCCGCCGCTCGCTCGGCGTCGGCGTCGATCTGAGCCACCGCGGTCTGGATGTCGGAATCGGGCACCCCGCGCCGGCGCAGCTTCAGCGCCACAGCCCGCCCGGCCAAGCCGCGCTCGTGATGCTGGGCCAGGGCATACCCCTCGGCCAAGGCCCCGTCGTCGATCAGGCCGACGTCGACGAACCGGTCGAGGACGGCGCCGGCTGCCTCCTCCGGAACGCCCCTGCGATGCAGCGCCG
>JAYTRE010000237.1:0-4405 GCA_043746395.1 Pseudonocardiales bacterium | reverse complement strand
GCGCAGATCGCCGGGACCAACGGCTTCCGCTACGACATCCCGATCCCGGCCGGCCAGCCGATCACCGTCGGCGACGTCTACGCCTGGCTGCCGATCGGGGCGCACGTGTCGGTCGGAACGGTCACCGGGTCGCAGCTGCGGGACCGCTTCGAGAAGTACCTCGGCGCCGTCCTCGACCCGAATCCGTACCGGCGCACGGGCGGCTGGCTGCCGGTGCTGTCCGGCGCCCGGTTCTTCTTCGACGCCACCGGGCCGCACGGCCCCGGCCAGGACCGCATCGTCCGCGCAGAGGTCTACAACGCCGCGACCGGCAAGTGGGATCCGCTGCAGGACGACCGGACGTACACCCTGGCCGGCTGCTACTCGCCCGGGGACGCACTGGACCGGATGTGCCGGATGAACGGGGTGCGCGACATGCGGTTCCTTGTCGCAGGGCCCGGGGGCAGCCTGACCGGCGCCCTCAGTACCCAGCCGCCGCTGCTAGCCGAGATGCTGCCCGCCTATCGGACCACCCGGCGAGCGGCGCCAGACGGGGTGGTCGCTGCCCCGGAGGCACTGCTGCGCTACCTGATCGAGCACGGCGGTGCCCGGGCCGCCGCGCTCGCCCCCTACCTCGGTCCCACCTGGCACATCGTCAGCGGCGCCCTGCCGGCTCCGTCGACGCTCGCGCCGGATGCGGTGCAGCCCCTGCAGGGCATCGGCCCGGATTGGTTGGCCGCCCTCCGGGTGGGCTGACCGGCCGGTTACTACACGGCCAGCGCACCTCGACCGGACCGCCACTTCGGCGTAACCTCCCCGCAACGGTCTGGCAAAGTCGGACCGCGCGCGAGGAGGTTCGCCGTGACGTCGCCGCGCACCACCGATCCACGGCCGGCGGGGCTGCCCCTGCAGGGGCCCGGCGACGCAGCGGGTCCGGCCGGCAGTGGCCGGCCATCGGCGGACGCAGACGGGCTGCTGGCCGTCCCGCAGCCTCCCGTCACGGTCACGCTGACCGCGGACGGCTCGGCCGATCGGACGCTGCTGATCCCCCGGACGATCGTAGGTCTGGCGGCTCTGGCGAGTATGCCGCTGGTCCCAACGGTGTGGCCGTCGGGGACCGGGCTGACCGGTGGCTACCTGGTGGCCGTCTCCGGGTTCACTGCGGTCGCCCTGCGCCGCCGGCCGACCGCCGAAGCCCTCGCCTGGATTGCCGTGCTGGTGCTCGGCGCCGACCTGCTGGCCTGCCTGGCCGTGCTGGTCCTGCTCGGTGGCACGCCGCACGGCGCGGGGATGGTGCTGTTCCCGCTGCTGGCCTTCGAGGCGACCCTGAAGTACGGGGGGCGCGGCGTGCTGTTCAGCGTGGCCGGCCTGGTGGCCGGCATCGGCGGCCGGATGAGCTGGCGGTTCTGGCACTTCGGCCTGCCGCCCCGCTGGCACGTCGCCTTGCTAGTGGTGGCGGCCACCGGCGTGCTGGTGGGCGCGGCGTTCGCGCTGCGCACCCGCGGCGCCGCCACGGCGGGGGCCCGCGCGGAGAAGGAGCGGATCGCCGCCTCGCTGCGGGCGACGGTCACTGAACTGCTGGCCCGCTCCGGGGTGCCCCGCGACGGCATGGTGTACGCCGATCTGACGATCCTCCTTGACCTGGCCTGCGAGCGTCCGGAGCTCGGCCGCGAGCTCGGCCGGCGGTTGGCCACCACCCTCGAACCCACGCCCCAGCTGAACCGGCTGACCGCTCGGGAACGGGAGATCCTGCGGCTGCTCGGGGACGGGCTGACTGACCGGCAGGTCGCCGCCCGGCTGTTTCTATCTGACGGGACCGTACGGGTGCACGTGTCCAACATCGTGCACAAGCTCGGCGTGCTCAACCGGGCCGCCGCCCTCGCGCTCCAACGACAGGACCAGCAGCAAGCCTTGATGCTGCGAAACTAGCCCAAGCACCGTTGGCCGGACCGGTCCGGCTCCGTGCGGTGCGCATCAGCGCGACACGGCTGGATCGGCTCCGAGGCGCCCGGCAACGCCGGCGTCGAGCTTCTTGTCGAGGCCTAGGTACACCCGGGGTCGCTGGCGCTGGCCTGGTCACGGCGTTGCGCTGGTCGTGGTCGGCGCGGTATTCGCCTACTCTGGGCGCGGTGGAAGGCGGGCGGATGATGGTCGCACGCGCGATGTCGGCTAGCTCCTCCCGTTCGCTGCTTGCGTTTACAGTGGCAGGCGCGTTGGCCTCGTCAGGTGTGGTCCTGGCTGGCGGCCGCGTCGGTCCGGTGCGCGGCACAACGCCGGTGAGCTACTGGTTCGGATTGCTGAGCCCGGTCCCGGTACGCCCCATCGAGAACCCCCTTCCCGGCCTGTTGCTCGTCGCCTTCATCGTCGCGCTCGGCTTGGTGTGGGTGTTCGCCGTTCGCCGCTGCGCGTCCTGGTCGCTCAAGGCGCTGTGGGGTATGGGTGCATGCTGGCTCGCTCCGCTGGCGTTCGGGCCGCCGCTGCTCAGTGATGACCTGGCCAGCTACGTGGCACAGGGACACCTGAGCCTGCGCGACCTGTCGCCCTACCTCAATGTGCCGGCAGATCTCGGCGCGAGCGCCACGCTGGCGGCAGTCGACCCGTTGTGGCGCAACGTACACAGCCCGTACGGGCCGGTAATCACACTGATCGAACACATTGCGGCGTACGCCAGCGGCGGTTCGCCTCTGGGCACGGCCGTCTTGCTGAGGCTGGTCGGCCTGGCCAGCATCGTGGCCGTTGGGTTGCTCGCGTCACAACTGGCCCCGCCACACTGGCGTCGCAGCGCGCTGATGCTCACGGTGCTCAACCCGCTGCTGTTGCTCCACGTCGGTTCCGCCGGGCACCTGGACGCGATCGTCTGCGCGCTTGCGCTGGCCACGATGCTCGCCGTGCGGCGGGGTCACCTCTCGGTCGCACTGGTCCTGGCGTGCACCGCTGGCCTGACGAAGGCGCCAGGTTTTGCCGTCCTAGCCGTCGTCATCGTGCTGATCTGGCAGCGCGCCCCGGCGGTTCGGCGCGGCCGTGTCCTGGCCCGTGCGCTTGCCGTGGTCGCCGCCACCACGCTGGGTTTGAGCGCGCTGGTGACCGACGGTTGGGGATGGCTGGTCCAGCTCGGGACGCCGACGCTGGGCTTCACACCCGATGCGCCGGCGACCGCGGTCGCGCTGGCGCTTCACCCGGTCCTGGTCTGGACGCATCTGATGACGGCGAGCTCGGTCGCCTTCGCCTGCCGCGTGATCATGATGGGCATCGGTGCCGTCCTGATCGGGCACCTGCTGCGGACCTCGCGCAGGCGCGAGCCGATCCGCACCGTCGGCCTCATCCTGCTCGCGGTGGCCGTCCTCAGTCCCGTCATCTACCCGTGGTATCTGCTGTGGGGTGTCATCTGTCTCGCCGTGTGCACAGGCGATCGGCTTCGGGGGCTCCTGGTGGCCTTGTCCTTCATCGGCTCGCTGATGGCGGTGCAGGGACTCACCAACGCAGGTATCGCTGTGCTCGCCTGCATCCTGTTCCTGGTCGCAGTCAGCGCGACGATCTGGTTTGCCCGCGGCCGCCGGCAACCCAGCCAACTGCCTCAGCGCGTGCTGGTTGCGGCATGAGTGTCCGCTGCCGCCCGGCGCAGACCCGCCACGCCGATGGCCGACACGACCAGGAGCGTCACGTTTCGTAGCACGACGACGAGGATCGCGGCCGGTGCGCCGTGCTGGAGTTGGGTGAACAGGACCGGGAACACCAGCTGAGTCAGCCCGCAGGCAACGAGCGTGGCGGCGACGAAGCTGGCCGCCGGGCGGCCGGTCACGCCGAGCAGCGCGCACGCCGCACCGAGCAGCCAAAGGGCGAATTGCGCCGACAACACTGGAGCCACCAGCAAGCTCGCGCTCACGTATAACCCGAACGTCCAGGCCAGCACCGGCGCGGTCGCCGGGACGCCACCCAGCCGAGCGAGCAGCACTGGCGTGAGGACACAGGCGACGGCGACCGCTGCCGTGAGCGCGGTCGCGACGCCGGTGAACAGCTGGCCGCCGACCAGATTGAACGATCCGAAGGTGTGCACCACTCGTACTGGTCTGCCACTGACGAGTGAGCCCAGCCACACCGGCGTGGCCCAAATGGTCTCAATCTCGATGGGCCGCTGACCCTGGCGCTGAAAGAGATTGCTGAGCATTGCCCCCAGCGCTACTTGACTGACCAGCACGATTGCGGCGAAGCCGAATACGGCCCCGGCGCCCCAGGCCAGCTCGGCGCGCCCCCGGCGCCGAAGCAGCAGCAAGGCGGCAAGTGGGGCTATCGGCCACAGTTTCGTCAACGCCCCGAATGCCCACGCGGCGCCGCCGAGCAGGTTCCCCCGCGAGTTGGTCAGGCCCAGCGCCAGGACGAAGCTGGCGACCACGAGCAGATCGTTTCGCAGCAGCGCCATCGGGCCGAT
>JAYTRE010000236.1:0-2192 GCA_043746395.1 Pseudonocardiales bacterium | reverse complement strand
GCCGCCGACACCCCGCCGCCGATCACGAACAGCGCCGGGTCGAGCACGGCGGCGAGGTTGGCCAGCCCGAGACCGAACCAGCGGCCCATCGTGGTGTAGATCGACACCGCGGCGGGATCGCCCTCGGCCGCAGCGGCCGTGACGACCGGGCCGGTCAGCCCGTCGACCGAGCCGCCCAACTCGAGCAGCCGCGCCGCCGCGATCGGTGACTCGGTGGCCAGTTCCCGGGCATCGCGGGCCAGGGCCCGTCCCGAGGCGTACATCTCCCAGCATCCGACGTTGCCGCACGCGCAGCGCCGCCCGCCTGGAACGAGCGTCATGTGCCCGTACTCGCACGCGATGCCGAAAGCGCCGCGGTATACCGACCCGGACAGGACCAGGCCGCCGCCGATGCCCGTACCCAGCGTGACGCAGGCGAGCACGGCCTGCCCCTGCGCAGCGCCGAAGCGGTACTCGGCCCACGCCGCGGCGTTCGCGTCGTTCTCGACGAGCAGCGGCAGCCCGATGCGCTGCACCAGGGCCGCGCGCAGCGGTTCGTCGCGCCAGGCCAGGTGCGGGGAGAACAGCACCGTGGCCCGGTCGTTGGCGATCCACCCGGCAGCGCCCACCCCCACCGCGGCGACCTGGTGGCGGGCGGCGAGGGACTGCACCACGTCGACGATGATGGCCTCGGTCTCGGTGACGTCGTGGCCCGGTGTCGGGCGGCGCTCGCGGTCGAGCACCTGTCCCGCCTCGTCGACGACCCCGGCGGACACCTTGGTGCCGCCGATGTCGACACCGATCGCGAGACTCACCTCAGGCGGGGTCGGCTAGGTCGATGTGCTGGACCCGCGGGGTGGACGGGCCAGGCGGACGATGCTCCCCGCCCGGACCGGGCGGGGACGGCGCGGCCGTGGCGGCGGTGGTGGCTGCCTCGACGAAGCCGCGCAGGGCGGTGAGCAGCGCGGCCCCGGCCTCGCCGAGCCGCTCGGTGAGCTCGGGGCGTTCGCCGCGCAGCACGGCGACGAACTGGCACAGCGGGCACCACTGGCAGTCCCCGCCGGAGTGCCCGGCGTGCGAGCCACCGCCCAGCTCGTCGGCTCCGGACCAGTCGTCGGTCATGCGCGGCCACCTTCCTCGCCGGCCGGCCACAGTTGCGGATCGGGGCGAAAGCGCACCCGCAGCTCACCGGCGTCGAACTCACCGCGCACCACCACACACCGGCGCAGCACGCTCGGCAGCATCAGCACCCGCCGGTGACCGCCGACCGTCACCACCAGGTCGTCACCAGCGCGCGAGACGTCCACCGACGCCCTCGCCGCTAGTGGCAGTGCCATCGTCAACACGAACTCCGCACCCCGGGCCTCGATGCGCAGCAGTTCCTGGGACTGCACCCGCGCCGCCGGGTCAGCGCCGGGTAGCGGGTCATAGAGCGCGTCGGCCACCTCGCGCAACGCGTCGACGCCCACGGGCTCGTCGCCGCGGTAGGGCAGCTCGCGCACCGGCAGCCCGGCGAAGGACTCCCGGATGCCGACGAGCTGTGTCTGCTGGGCCCGCGCCCAGCGCTGGCGCCACTCGTCCTCACCCGCCGGGAACACCCGGTTGGCGATGATCAGGTCCACGGTGTAGCCGTAGAGGGCGAGGGCGGTGAACGTGCGGCGCGCCTCGGCCGCGACGACCGCCTCGGGGGTGAGCACGAGCCGCACCGAGGTGACGCTGGGGTCGCCGAGCAGCTGGCGCACCCCGGCCAGGTCGTCGTTGAGCCGCAGCAGCGCCTCGAAGATGTTGTCCGGCGGGATGACGTCACCGCGGCCGAGCACGGCGGCGAGGGGGCGCATCCCCCGCGCCAGCCGCCGCTGCGCCGGGAACACCTTCTGCAGATACCAGCCCAGTGCCTCCGGCAGCGCGAGCAGGCGCAGAGTCTCGGCGGTCGGCGCGCAGTCGACGACCAGGGTGTCCCAGTCGCCGGCCTGGGCGAGTTCGCGCACGGCGAGCAGGGCGAGCACCTCGTCCACACCCGGCAGGACGGTCAACTCGTCGGCGGTGATCGGGTCGACTCCGCTGCGCGCGAGCAGGTCGATGAGGAAGCGCTGGACGTCACGCCAGGCCGCCTCGAAGCGTCCCTGGGTGTCGACCTGCACCGCCCACAGGCTCCGGGCCACCTCGCGCGGTTCGCCACTGAGCGGCACGGCCAGCGCGTCGCCGAGGGAGTG
>JAYTRE010000235.1:0-2924 GCA_043746395.1 Pseudonocardiales bacterium | reverse complement strand
GCAGCCCGCAGGTCGTCGCGAGCGCCTGAACCGCGACCGCCCGCCCCACTTCACCGAGCCGGAACTGCTCGACCGCGTCCCGGACCTCGGCGTCGGCGCGGGGCAGCCAGCGGCGATGCCCGCCGGCGACGACTAGCTGCTCCTCGGTGAGCTTGAACAGCAGGAACTCGAGCGCTTCGCGCTGGTCCCACAGGATCGCGGACAGCTCGGCGAACTCGTCGACATCCTCTCTCATCCGAGCCCCTCGCTCCCAACCCAGCACCATGTGTTCACCATCGTCACCCGAAGCCCCGAGCTTAGGGATGGCGGTTGATGCATGTTCCGCATGACCTGCCCGCTATATGCGATAAGTCGTCGTTATGCGTTCCGGTTAAGAATCTCGTTCAAAGAGTTGTATCGGAATGCATTCTGTGTCAGCATGACTTCACGGCGATCTCACACGATCGGCGGCACCACAGTCTTCGGGGAGACCAGATCGACGTTCGGGCGTTACGCCGGCCGAGCGAAGCTCCCTTGGAGGTCACCCGTGACTGCAGTTGCAACGTGCGTAGCCGACGGCAGCGCCCCCGCCGTCGAGGAGCTCGTCTCGAGCCATCTTCCGCTCGTCGGGTACCTCGTGCGGGAGCTGATGGGCAAACTGCCGTCCCACGTCAACCGTGACGACCTGGTTTCGGCCGGCATGATGGCCCTGGTGCTCGCGGCGCGCGGCTTCGACGATGGCCGCAAGGTCCCGTTCGCGCGGTTCGCCGCCATCCGCATCAAGGGTGCCCTGATCGATGAGCTGCGCTCGATGGACTGGGCCAGCCGCGGTGTCCGCAGCAAGGCCCGCGAGGTCGAGGCGGTTCGCAACACCATCGCCGCCCAGCTGGGCCGCAGTCCGCAGCGTGCCGAGGTGGCCCAGACGATGGGTGTGTCGATCACCGAGCTCGACGGGATCGCCGCCGACGTGCAGCGGGCGGGCGTGCTGAGCCTGCAGGGCCTGACCGCTGACGACGCCGAGGTCCTGGTGCCCGCTGCCGGGTGGGGTCCGGAGCCCATGCTGCTCAAGCGCGAGGAGCTCGGTTACCTCCACGACGCCATCGCCGAATTGCCGAGCCGGTTACGCACCGTTGTCGAGCAGTACTTCTTCCACGAGCGCAAGATGGCCGACATCGCCGCCGACCTGGGGGTCACGGAGTCGCGGGTTTCGCAACTGCGGTCCGAGGCGCTGGCCTACCTGCGTGACGGGATGCGCTACGGCGATGACGGCGCCGCGGCCGCAGCCACCGCCGTAGCCGGCTCGGCGTCACCGGCATCGGCACGCCGCCGCGCCAGCGCCCGCGAGAGCTACTGCGCTGCCGTCACCGCCCGGTCCGGCCTGGCCCAGCGCCTGAGTGCCACCTCGGCACTCGGCGACGTGCGGCGCGAACAAGTCCCCGTCAGCGCCGCCGGATCGAGCTGAGCGCACCGGCTGGTCAGCCGCGCACGAGCGCCATGCTGCTCAGCCGCGCACGTGCACGGTGATCAGCTGCTCGGCGAGTCCTCGCGCGTGGGCAATGTCCATCGTCGTCCATCGCCGCGGCGTCCGTTGCACGAACTCGAGCACGCCGAGTGGTCCGCCGACGCCGTGCACCGGGGCGAGCAGCAGGCTGGCGCGCCCGAGTGCGACGAGCAAGGCCCGTTCGGCCGGGTCGGCTCCCAGGTCGGCCACGTGCACCTCCAGCGTGCGGTCGAACTCGATCGCCTGACGGGTCGCCGGGTAGTCACACAGGGCGTACACCCTCGAGTCGAGCGGCTGGCGTGACGACGCGACCTCGCGCAGGCCGCCGTCGTCGGACAGCATCGACAGGCCGATCGCATCGATGCCCATCGCCTGGGCGAACCAGTCGAGCGCATCGCTGATGCCGGAGAGGTCGACGGCGCCGCGCAGGGCCGCCATCGCCCGATACGTGGCGCGGATGGCCGCCGCCCGACTGCGGTGACCGTTCAGTTTGCCCAGGACGTGGCGGCGCTCGTTGACGCAGGTCTCGACGACGGCCGCCGGGATCGACGGCAGCACCGCTTCCGGCCGGGCCACCGCCCAGCCCTGGGCGAAGTCGACATCGAACTGGGCCAGCGATCTCAGGTCGGCGAGATCCTCCACTCCCTCGCCGATGACCGCCGCTCCGAGGCGATGCGAGAAGTCGACCAGGATGTCCAGAACCGCGGTCTGCGCGGCGTTGCCCTGCATGCCCGTGACGACGGCCCGATCGATCTTGACGTAGTCGGGGTGCAGCCTGGCCAGGCGCAGCAGCCCGGCGTAGCCGCTGTTCACGTCGTCGATCGCGATGAGGGCGCCCTGGCGCCGCAGGCGCTCGACCTCGGCGCGAAACCGGTCCGGATGCGTGGCGTTCTGCTCGGTGACCTCCACCACGACACCCGCCAGGTCCGCCGGCCAGCACTGCGCGATTGCCGGGTCGCACAGGACATCCGGGCTCAGGTTGGTGAACAGCAGCACCCCGCCGGGCAGCCTCGGCCGGGCAGCCAGGGCCGCCCGCAAGCAGGCCGCCTCCAGGGCGTGGCCGTAGCCGAAGAGCTGGGCCGCCGCGAACACCTCCTCCACCTGCACGTCGGGCACATTCGGGAAGCGCGCCAGCGCTTCGGCGGCCACGATCGACCCGGTGGTGACGTCGATGATCGGCTGGACCACGATGTCGATCGCCTCGAGCGCGGCCGAGGGGTCGGCGAGCCTGCGTGGTTCGGGTGTCCGAGCCGAGCCGACACCGGCCTTCGTGAGGCTCACGGGTGAACTCGCGAGGTGCGCGGGTCGATGTGCTCGGCCGGGGTCATCCGCGCCGGCTCACTTCTCTGCTGTGGTGAGGGGAGCCTTGGAAAGCAGAACCCACGACTGGGTATTGGTTACCGTTGTAAGGCAGGCTTGCAGGGTCAGTCCACTGGGCGACGCC
>JAYTRE010000234.1:0-8832 GCA_043746395.1 Pseudonocardiales bacterium | reverse complement strand
ACACCGAGCGCCGCCGCCGCACCGGCACAGCCGGCCACATAACCCATCCCCACGAGTCGCCGGTCACGCCATACTCGCTGCTCGATCCCGGCGGCGGCGCGGCCGAACGCCGCTACCGGGTGACCGCGGCGCGGGTCGGCCAGGACGGCGTCGAGCACCGCACCGGCGAACAGACCACCGGCCAGTCCCGTCGCACGATGCACTGCAGCACCCAACCACACGCCGGTCTCGTCGCAGCAGCGGCCGCTACTCGCTGACGCCGAGGCGCTCGAGCAGGATGGCGCGCACGGCGGCCGCGTCGGCCTGGCCCCGGGTTGCCTTCATGACCGCCCCGACGAGCGCACCGACCGCGGGCAGCTTGCCGCCGCGGACCTTGGCCGCGATGTCCGGGTTCGCGGCAATCGCCTCGTCGGCGGCCGCCTCCAGCGCGCCGGTGTCAGACACCACCTTCAGCCCGCGCTCGGCGACCACAGTGTCGGCGTCGGCGCCGGTCGCCAGCATCCCGTCGACGACCTGCCGGGCCAGCGCCACCGACAGGCTCCCGTCGGCGACCAGCGCGATGAGCCGGGCCACCTGCTCCGGGGCGATCCCCAGCTCAGCCGCGTCGATCTCGCGTTCGTTGGCCTGCTGCGCGAGATAGCCCAGCCACCAGTTGCGGGCCTCGGCCACCGGTGCCCCGGCGTCGACGGTAGCCCCGACCAGGGCCACGGCGCCGGCGTTGGACAGCTGCTGCAGCTCGTCGGCCGACAGGCCTAGCGCATCGCGCAGCCGCAGCCGCCGGGCGGCCGGCAGCTCGGGCAGCGCGGCCCGCAGCGCCTCGATCCACGCGGCGTCCGGGGCCATCGGGACGAGGTCGGGCTCGGGGAAGTAGCGGTAGTCGGTGGCCTCCTCCTTGCTGCGCCCCGGCAGGGTGTCGCCGGTCGTCTCGGAGAAGTGCCGGGTCTCCTGCCGGATCCGCTCGCCCCGGTCGAGCAGTTCGGCCTGCCTGATCATTTCCGAGCGCACGGCCCGCTCCACGCTGCGCAGCGAGTTGACGTTCTTGGTCTCCGTGCGAGTTCCCCACTCCGCGCCCGGGACGTTCAGCGAGGTGTTGACGTCGCAGCGCAGCGAGCCCTGCTCCATTCGCACGTCGCTGACGCCGAGGGTGCGCAGGATGTCGCGCAGCTCGGTGACGTAGGCCTTGGCCACGTCCGGCGCGAGCGCGCCGGTGCCGGGAACCGGCTTGGTGACGATCTCGATGAGCGGGATGCCGGCTCGGTTGAAATCGACCAGGGAGTACTCGGCGCCGTGGATGCGTCCGGAAGTGCCGACGTGGGTGTTCTTGCCGGTGTCCTCCTCCATGTGCACCCGCTCGATGCCGATCCGGTAGGACGTGCCCGCGACATCGATGTCGAGGTGGCCCTCGCCGCACAGCGGCTCGTCGTACTGCGAGATCTGGTAGTTCTTCGGCATGTCGGGATAGAAGTAGTTCTTGCGCGAGAACCGCGACCACGCCGCGATCGTGCAATTCAGCGCGAGCCCGATCTTGATCGTCGACTCGATCGCGGTCTCGTTCACCACGGGCAGTGCCCCGGGCAGGCCGAGGCACACCGGGCAGGTGTGGGTGTTCGGCTCGGCGCCGAACTCGGTCGAGCAGCCGCAGAACATCTTGGACGCGGTGCCCAACTCGACGTGCGTCTCCAGCCCGAACACCGGCTCGTAGCGGCTTAGGACCTCCTCGAACGTGGGGGTCATGGGGTCAGCTCCGGGATCGAGGCGAGGACGGGTTCGACGGCCGCCTCGAACGCCGCGCCCACCCGGTAGCAGCGGTCGTCGGCGAGCGCCGGAGCCATGATCTGCAACCCGACCGGCAGCCCCTCGGACAGCCCGCAGGGAACCGACAGGGCGGGGGTGCCGGCCAGCGACGCCGGCAGCGTGCACAGGTCGTTGACGTACATCGCCATGGGGTCGGCGATCCGCTCGCCGATGCCGAACGCGACGAACGGCGAGGTCGGCGACACCAGGACGTCGGCGACCGCGAAGGCCGCCGCGAAGTCGCGCGCGATCAGGGTGCGGACCTTCTGCGCCTGCCCGTAGTAGGCGTCGTAGTAGCCCGACGACAGCGCGTACGTGCCGATCATGATGCGGCGCTTCACCTCCGGACCGAAGCCGGCCTCGCGGGTCAGCGACATGACGTCCTCGAGCGAGTGCCGGCCGTCGTCACCGACCCGCAGGCCGTAGCGCACAGCGTCGAAGCGGGCCAGGTTGGACGAGCATTCGCTGGGCGCGATGAGGTAGTAGGCGCCCAGCGCGTAGTCGAAGTGGGGGCAGGAGACCTCGACGATCTCGGCACCCAGTCCACGCAGGGTTTCTACCGCCGCCTCGAACGACGCGAGCACACCGGGCTGGTAGCCCTCGCCGCCGAGCTCGCGCACCACGCCGACGCGGGTGCCCGTCAGCTCGCCGCGGGCACCCTCGCGGGCGGCCACCACGACGGGTGCGGCCGGCTGCGGGATCGACGTGGAGTCCGCGGCGTCGTAGCCGGCGATCACCTCGTGCAGCAGCGCCGCGTCCAGCACGGTCCGGCCGAACGGGCCGGCCTGGTCGAGCGAGGAGGAGAACGCGATCAGGCCGTAACGCGACACCGCGCCGTAGGTGGGTTTGTGCCCGACGATGCCGGTGACGGCCGCGGGCTGGCGGATCGAGCCGCCGGTGTCGGTGCCGATCGCCAACGGCGCCTCGAACGCGGACACGGCCGCGCTCGAACCTCCGGACGAGCCGCCGGGAATCCGGCTGAGATCCCACGGATTGTGGGTCGGCCCGTACGCCGAGTTCTCGGTGGAGCTGCCCATCGCGAACTCGTCCATGTTGGTCTTGCCAAGCATGACGAGGCCCGCGTCCTTGATGCGGCGCGTGATCGTCGCGTCATACGGCGGGCGCCAGCCCGCAAGGATCTTGGACCCCGCCGTGGTCGGCAGCCCCTCGGTGACGACGACGTCCTTCATCGCCAGCGGCACCCCGGCCAGCGGCGAGAGCGGCTCGCCCGCGGCCCGCCTGGCGTCGACGGCCGCAGCGGCGGCGAGCGCACCGGCCGCGTCGACGTGCAGGAAGGCGTGCACCGCGCCGTCGACGGCCGCGATCCGGTCGAGGTGCGCCTGGGCCACATCGACGGCCGACACCTCACCCGAGGCGATCTTGGCCGCGGTTGCCGCCGCGCTGAGCCGGATCAGCTCGCTCTGGGTCGTCACGGCCTACGCCTCGTCCGTGAGGATCTGCGGTACCCGGAACTTGTCGTCTTCGACCGACGGAGCGCCGGCCAGCACCGCGGTGCGCGCCAGCGACGGGCGCACCTCGTCCGGGCGCAGCACGTTGGCCAGCGGGACGGCATGCGTGGTGGGCTCGATGTCGGCAGCCGCGACCTCGCTCACCCGCGCCACGGCCCCCAGGATCACGTCGAGCTGGCCGGCGAAGGTGTCGAGCTCCTGCTCGGAGACGGCCAGCCGCGCCAACCGCGCGAGATGCGCCACCTCCGCGCGGCTGATCCGGCTTGCGGTCGCGGGAGTTTCAGTGGCGTCGGGCACGACAGGTGAGTCTACGAGAGCCGACCGAGCTCCTGCATCCGCGTTTTGCTGCCCACGCACCCCGGCACCGCGGGGGCGCCCCCGTAACTCGGTGGACACAGCCGTGCGGCACGCTGAGGCCGTGTCCCACCTGCTGCGCATCCAGCTGCCCGATCGTCCCGGCGCGCTCGGCGCGGTGGCGACGGCGCTCGGCGCGGTAGGGGCCGACATCCTCAGCGTGGACGTCATCGAACGCAGCCCGGGCTGCGCGGTCGACGACCTGGTCGTCGAGCTCCCGCCGGGCCGGCTGGCCGACTCCCTGGTGAGCGCGGCCGCCGGTGTCGAGGGCGTGCGCGTCGAGTCGATCCGCCCGTACGCGGGCCGCATCGACCCGCACCGCGAGCTGGAGCTGCTCGACAGCCTGGCCCGCGACCCCTCGGCATCCCTGCCGTTGCTCAGCGACGGCGTGGCCCGGATCTTCCGGGCCGGCTGGGCACTGGTCCTCGACGCGCCGGTCGCGGGCCACGCGAGGGTGTTGGCCACCGGCGGCGCCGCTCCGGAGATCGCTGAGCTGCCGGTCCCGTG
Source organism: Pseudonocardiales bacterium (assembly GCA_043746395.1). GTDB lineage: Bacteria > Actinomycetota > Actinomycetes > Mycobacteriales > Jatrophihabitantaceae > JAYTRE01. Next base: position 4,708 of record JAYTRE010000234.1, on the reverse strand, counting down.
GTGGCCGCCCACGCCGGCCCGGTCGCTGCACGCCGAGGAGCCCTGGGCGCCCCCGGAGTGGGACCGGCTCGGGACCGAACTGGCCGCAGCACCCCTCGGCGACGGCGCGCTGCTGGTCGGGCGCCCGGCCCTGCGCTGGCTGCCGTCGGAGCTGGTGCGCCTGCAGCACTTCGCCGCGATCGCTGCCACGGTCACCGCCGCGTCGGCGCGGCGCGGCGGCTGAACGGGCCATGGCCGACTTCGTCGCCGCGATCGATCAGGGCACCACCAGCACCAGGTTCATGCTGTTCGATCGCGACGGCACGCAGCGGGGCAGGCACCAGCTCGAGCACGAGCAGCTGCTGCCCCGGGCCGGGTGGGTCGAGCACAACCCCGTCGAGATCTGGGAACGCACCAGCGCCGTCATCCAGACCACGCTGAACGGGCTGGGGCTGGCCGCCACCGACATCGCCGCCCTGGGGATCACCAACCAGCGCGAGACCACCGTGGTGTGGAACCGGCGGACCGGGCGGCCCTACCACCACGCGATCGTCTGGCAGGACACCCGGACCGACCGCATCGCCAGCGCCCTCGAGCGCGACGGCCGGGGCGAGGTGATCCGGCACCGGGCCGGGCTGCCGCCGGCCACCTACTTCTCCGCCGGCAAGATCCAGTGGATCCTGGAGAACGTCCCCGGGACCAGGTCCGACGCCGAGCGCGGGGAGGCGATCTTCGGCACGGTCGACAGCTGGCTGCTGTGGAACCTCACGGGCGGCGTCGACGGCGGGGTGCATGTCACCGACGTCACCAACGCCAGCCGCACGATGCTGATGGACCTCGAGACGCTCGCGTGGGACGACGAGCTGCTCGGCTTCTTTCGCATCCCCCGGGCGATGCTGCCGCAGATCCGGCCCTCCTCCGACCCGGAGCCCTACGGGCTGGTGGCCAACCCCAGTGCGCTCGCCGGGGTCGCGATCACCGGCGCTCTCGGCGACCAGCAGGCCGCCACCGTCGGACAGGTCTGCTTCGCCGCGGGCGAGGCCAAGAACACCTACGGCACCGGCAATTTCCTGCTCCTCAACACCGGCACCGAGCCGGTCCGCAGCCGGCACGGCCTGCTCACCACAGTCTGCTACCGCTTCGGTGACGCGCCGGCGGTGTACGCCCTTGAAGGCTCGATCGCGGTGACCGGCTCGGCGGTGCAGTGGCTGCGCGACCAGCTCGGCATCATCTCGGGCGCGGCCGAGATCGAGACCCTCGCCCGCCAGGTGCCCGACAACGGCGGGATGTACTTCGTGCCGGCGTTCTCCGGCCTGTTCGCCCCCCACTGGCGTAGCGACGCCCGCGGCGCGATCGTCGGGCTGTCGCGCTTCAACACGAAGGCCCATCTCGCGCGGGCCACGCTGGAGTCGATCTGCTACCAGAGCCGCGACGTCGCCGAAGCCATGGAGCAGGACTCCGGGGTACACCTCGAGGTGCTCAAAGTCGACGGCGGGGTGACCGCCAACGACCTGTGCATGCAGTTGCAGGCCGACATCCTCGGGGTCCCGGTGAGCCGGCCGGTCGTCGCCGAGACGACGGCGCTGGGCGCGGCGTACGCGGCCGGGCTCGCCGTCGGGTTCTGGTCCTCCACCGACGAGCTGCGCGCCAACTGGTGCGAGTCCCGGCGCTGGCTACCGCGCTGGAGCGACGACGAGCGCCGCGAGGGTCACGCCGGCTGGCGCAAAGCGGTGCAGCGCACCCTGGACTGGGTCGACGTCGACTGAGCTCGATCTACGGCCACGGCGTGCGATCTTGATACGCCTGCGTCGTCATGACGAACGATGCGTATCAAGATCGCCGCGGCCGGCGGGCCAGGTCGCGCACCGCGTCGGGGCCTTCGGCGAGCAGCACCGCGAAACCCGCCTCGTCGAGGACGGCGACACCGAGTTGCTCGGCCTTGTCGGCCTTGGAGCCGCCATTCGCGCCGATCACGACGAAGTCGCTCCGCTTGGACACCGACCCCGCCGCCATCCCGCCGCGGGCGAGGATCGCCTCCTTGGCGCCGTCGCGGGAGTAGCCCGCAAGCGATCCGGTGACCACGACGGTCAGGCCGGCGAGGGTCTTGGGGGTCGTGTCGTCGTGCTCGTCGGCCATCCGCACGCCGGCCGCGGCCCACTTGTCGACGATGGCGGCATGCCAGTCGACGTCGAACCACTCGCGCACCGCCTCGGCGATCACCGGCCCGACGCCGTCGACGGCGGCCAGCTCGTCGAGGGAGGCAGCCCGGATCGCGGCGACCGAACCGAAGTGGCTGGCCAGCGCGCGGGCCGCGGTGGGCCCCACGTGCCGGATCGAGAGCGCGACGAGCACCCGCCACAGGGGTTGGTCCCTGGCCTGCGTGAGATTGGCGATCAGCTTGTGCCCGTTGGCCGAGAGCATCCGCCCGTTGCGCACGCTCGCCGGGGGGTCGCTCTTCTTGGCCGCGCGGGTGTACAGCGCGACGCCCGCTAGCGTCGCCTCGGCAGCGCCCAGGTCGCCTCCCGGCCCGGGGGCCAGGTCGAACAGGTCACCCTCGTCGGTGATCACCCCGGCCTCGAGCAGCGCGACGGCACCCTCCAGCCCCAGTGCCTCGATGTCCAGCGCCGACCGGGACGCCAGCGCGAACAGCCGCTCCCGCAGCTGCGCCGGGCAGGCGCGAGCGTTGGGGCAGCGGATGTCCTTGTCGCCGTCGCGTTCCGGGCGCAGCGGCGTGCCGCACTCGGGGCACTCGCTCGGCATCACGAAGGCCCGCTCGCTGCCGTCGCGCAGGGCCACGACGGGGCCGACGATCTCGGGGATCACGTCGCCTGCCTTGCGCAGTACGACGGTGTCGCCGATCAGCACCCCCTTGCGCTTCACCTCGCCCGCGTTGTGCAGGGTGGCCTGCTCGACGGTGGAGCCGGCGACACGCACGGGCTCCATCACGCCGAACGGGGTGACCCGGCCGGTGCGCCCGACCCCGACGCGGATGTCGAGCAGCCTGGTGTTCACCTCCTCGGGCGGGTACTTGTAGGCGATCGCCCACCGGGGTACCCGGCTGGTGGAACCGAGGCGGCGCTGCAGGGCGAGGTCGTCGACCTTGACCACCACGCCGTCGATCTCGTGCTCGACGGCATGCCGGTGCTCGCGGTAACCCTCGATGAATGCCCGCACCCCGGCGAGGTCGGCGCGCACCTCGGCGCGGCCTGCCGTGGGCAGGCCCCAGCCGGCGAGGATCTGGTACCACTGCGACTGCGAGGAGACCTCGGGCCCGCCGTCGACGCGCCCGACGCCGTGCACGACCAGCTGCAGGTGCCGGCCGGCGGTGATCCGCGGGTCCTTCTGCCGCAGTGAACCGGCGGCGGTGTTGCGCGGGTTGGCGAATGGCGCCTTGCCGGCTGCGACGAGCGAGGCGTTGAGCTCCGCGAAGTTCGTGACCGGGAAGAACACCTCTCCCCGCACCTCCAGCAGGGCGGGAATCCCGTGTCCGGTAAGGCGATCAGGGACGTTGTCGATCGTGCGGACGTTCGGCGTGACGTCCTCGCCGGTGCGCCCGTCGCCTCGCGTCGCGCCGCGTACGAGGCGGCCGTGCTGGTAGCGGAGGTTGATCGCCAGGCCGTCGACCTTCAGCTCGCACAGGTAGGCGGGCACGGTGCCGGCGTCGCGCTCGACCCGCTGCGCCCAGGCGGCGAGGTCCTCGACGGAGAACGCGTTGTCCAGGCTCAGCAGCGGCTGCAGGTGATCCACCGGGGTGAACAGCGTGGAGTATGTGCCGGCCACCCGCTGGGTGGGCGAGGCCGGGGTGCGCAGTTCGGGGAACCGGGCCTCCAGCTCCTGCAGTCGGCGCATCGCAGCGTCGTACTCGGCGTCGCTGCGGGTCGGCGCGTCGAGCACGTAGTAGCGGTAGTCGTCGTCGTCGAGCTCCTGGGACAGCCGGGCGTGCTCGTCGCGGGCCTGGGCCGTGGCGGGGTCGGGCTGCGTCACTAGTGCGACGTTACTGGGCGCCTCCGACGACCTGGGCCGCCGCGATCACGCGCCCTCGCGCAGGCTGCGGCCGGCCTCCCGCACGACGGTCAGCACCTGCCGTGCCCGGTCCGGCGTGGCGCCCGCGAGCCCGCAGGTGGGGGTCGGGACGATCGCGCCCGCGAGCAGCTCCGGCGCGAAGCCGAGCATGCTCCACAGGCGGGTGATCGGGCCGCGGGCCAGGTCGAGGGTGGCGTCCGCCGCGCCGGCCGCGGCAACCACGCCGAGCCAGAGCGAGACGCCGGCATCCACGGCCTCGCCGAGGGCGTCATTGTGCGCCTGGGTCAGCAGCGTGGCGTCGAGGGACACGGCATCCGCGCCGGCGGAACGCAGCAGCGCCACCGGCACGTCCGGTGCGCAGCAGTGCACGACCCGGGCACCCTCGGGCGCGACCTGCAACACCGAGCGCAACGCCTGAACCGCCCGGTTCTCCTCTACGGCGCGGGCGGTGCCGTAACCCGACGGGGTCGGCACCCTGCCCGCGAGCACGCTCGGCAGCGACGGTTCGTCGAGCTGCAGGACCGGCGTGCACCCCGGGACCCGGCCGCGGACGTCGGCCAGATGCAGCCGCAGTCCCTCGGCTAGTGATTCGGCGAGCTCGCGGGTGGCTCCCTGATCGGTCACCACCCGGTGCCCGGACGGCAGCTCGAGGCCGGCCGCGAGCGTCCATGGACCAGCCGCCTGCACCTTTAGCGGGCCTGCGTAA
>JAYTRE010000233.1:0-1968 GCA_043746395.1 Pseudonocardiales bacterium | reverse complement strand
GCGCCCGCCGACACCTACTTGCGGGCCGACCTGCTCGTCGCGGCGGCACTGCGGGCCGGCGCTGACGCGATCCACCCTGGCTACGGCTTCCTGTCCGAGAATGCGGCCTTCGCCCGCGCCGTGATTGGGGCCGGGCTGACCTGGATCGGGCCGCCGGCCGCGGCGATCGACGCGATGGGGAGCAAGATCGGCGCCAAGCAGATCATGGCGGCCGCCGGGGTACCCGTGCTCGCCGAATTCGCGCCGGAGCAGGTCCGGGCTGCCGATCTTCCGGTCCTGATCAAGGCCTCCGCCGGCGGCGGCGGCCGCGGCATGCGGGTCGTCCGCGAGCTGGCCGAGCTGCCCCGCGAGGCCGAGCTGGCCCGCGCCGAGGCGGCCTCGGCCTTCGGCGATCCAACGATCTTCTGCGAGCCTTACCTGGCCACCGGGCGCCATCTCGAAGTGCAGCTCATGGCCGACGCCTACGGCACGGTATGGGCGGTCGGCGAGCGGGAATGCTCGATCCAGCGCCGGCACCAGAAGGTGATCGAGGAGGCGCCGTCGCCCCTCGTCGAGCGTCTCCCCGGGGTGCGCGAACTTCTCTTCGCTGCCGCCCGCACCGCGGCGAAGGCGATCGCCTACAGCGGAGCCGGCACTGTGGAGTTCCTCGCCGACGAGGACGGCGGGTTCTTCTTCCTGGAGATGAACACCCGCCTGCAGGTCGAGCACCCGGTGACCGAGTGCACCACCGGTCTGGACCTCGTCGCGCTGCAGTTGCAGGTCGCCGCTGGCGGGCGCCTCGGAGCCGAACCGCCTGCCACGCTGGGGCATTCGATCGAGGCACGCCTCTACGCCGAGGACCCCGCCGCCGGCTGGCAGCCGCAGAGCGGCACCCTGCACCGGGTGCAGATCGCCGGCATCGCGGCGGAGTTCGCGGTCGGCTCGCAGCCCGCGGGCCTGCGCCTGGACAGCGGCGTCCGCGATGGATCGGTCGTCGGCAGCCACTACGACCCGATGCTCGCCAAGGTGATCAGCTGGGCGCCGACCCGCGAGCAGGCGGCCCGCTCGCTCGCGGGTGCGCTGGCCCGCAGCACCATTCACGGCGTGCTCACCAACCGCGACCTGCTCGTCAACGTCCTGCGGCACGAGGCCTTCCTCGCCGGGCAGACCGACACGGCGTTCTTCGACCGGCACGGCCTGACGACCCTGGCGAAGCCGCTCGCCGACCGCGCCGCCGAATCCCTCTCGGCACTGGCCGCGGCCTGCGCCCTGGACGCCGCCGCCCGCGCGGGTGCACGAACGCAGGCCGGCATCCCGAGCGGATGGCGCAACGTCACGAGCCAGGCGCAGCGCATCGAACTCGCCGGGCCCGGCGGCTCGCACCTGATCTCCTACCGGCTCACCCGCACCGGCCTGAGCGCAGCCGGCTTCGACGGCGTGACAGTGCTCCGTGCCGAGGACGGGTGCGTGGTGCTGGACCAGAACGGGATTCGGCGCAGCTTCGCTGTCGCGCGCTACGGCGACGAGCTCTACGTCGACTCCTCCCTCGGATCGGTCCACTTCACCGAACTCCCCCGGTTCGCCGACCCCGCCAGCCACCCCGCACCAGGCTCGCTGCTGGCTCCGATGCCCGGTTCGGTGGCGCGCATTGCTGCAGCCGTAGGAGATGTCGTGCGGACCGGTCAGCCCCTCCTCTGGCTGGAGGCGATGAAGATGCAGCACGAGATCACGGCACCAGCCGACGGCATCGTCGCCGAGCTGCCGGTGCGAGCGGGCCAGCAGGTCGACGTAGGGGCAGTCCTCGCCGTCGTCACCACCTCAGGGGAGCGGGCATGAACTTCACCGAGTCAGCCGAGCAGCAGGCCCTGCGCAGGGCGGTGGCGGAGCTGGGCGGGCGCTACGGGTACGCCTACACCCGTAGCAAGGTCAAGTCCGGTGAACACACCGACGAGCTATGGGCCGAAGCCGGCAAGCTGGGCTTCCTCGGCG
>JAYTRE010000232.1:0-2029 GCA_043746395.1 Pseudonocardiales bacterium | reverse complement strand
GCGAGCAGCGCCGCGCCGAACACCAGCGCGAGCAGGGCCGGCAAGCCCGTCCCGGACGGCACGAGATGACCGAGTGTGGCGCCCAGTCCGTGCCGGGTTATTGCGTCGACGATCACCGCCAGGGCGAGCACGAAGATGCAGAAGCCCGCATTGGCCTCGGTTACCAGGCGGCGCGCACTTACCTCGTGTCGGGCCAACCGCGGTACCAGCAACGCCACGCAGCCGGCGACCGCGGCCCACGCTGGTGCCACGTGCACCGATGTCGTCACCACGAAACCACCGACGGTGAGTGCCAGCACCAGCAACGCGAACCGGGGTGCAGGGCGCAGCTCGGGCTCAGCCGATGTGACCGTCACCGTGAGATCACGGCGGAAGAGCCAGCGCAGGCCGGCCCACTCGGCGCCGCACGCGACGAGCCACGGCACCGCCATCAAGGCTGCGAACCGACCGAAGGACAGCCCCGATGCGGTGAAGGCGAGCAAGTTCGTCAGATTCGACACCGGCAGCAGCAGCGACCCGCTGTTGGCCAGCCGCGCGCAGGCGTAGACATGCGGCCGGGCAGGCACGGCCAGCCGCGCCGTGGTGGCAAGCACGACCGGCGTCAGCAGCACGACGGTGGCATCCAGGGTGAGCACTGCGGTCACCGCCGCTGCGATCGCGACAACCAGCCCGAGCAGGCGCGCGGCGCTCTGCCCGCTGAGCCGAGCAGCGACGGCGCCGAGGTAGTCGAAGACGCCTGCCTCCGCACACAGGTGGCCGAAGACCAGGATGGCGGCGAGGAATCCGACGGTGGGCCCGATCTCGCCGAGCCGACGGCTCGCCGCCTGGGCCGATACCACGCCGGTGCCAACGAGCAGCAGCGCAGCAGGTACGGAGACGACCGCCTCATTGAGGCCGAACGGCCGAGCGACTGCGGCGCCGAGGCTCAGGATCAGCAGGACGACAGCGAAGCACTCCGCCAGAGCTCCTTGCACCCGGGCAGGCTACCTGGGCTGCCCCGCAAGCAGCGGCTTGCCTTCGAAGGTGCCGAGCTCGGCGCAGTAGAGCTCGACGCCCATCCCGTTCGGATCGCGGAAGTACAGGCTGTCCGCGGCGCCGCGGTCGGGACCGAGGTAGTCCAGGTGGGCCTCGTCGAGCTTCGCTCCGGCTGCTGCGAACTGTGCCGGCGACACCGAGATCGCGAGGTGCTGCAGCGCGCCGATCGTCTCCTGAAACGGCGCGAGCTCGTAACCGGGGAAGTCGAAGAAGCCGAGCAGGTTCTGGTTGCCGATGTCGAAGAAGAAGTGGCTCGACCCTGCGTAGTCGCGGTTCTCGACGAGCTCGACGAGCGGGAAGCCAAGAAAGTCCTGGTAGAAGCGGATCGTCTCCTCGACGTCGCGGCAGATGAAGGCGGCATGATGCACGCCCCGCGCCGTCGTCGCCGCCCGCTCGGACTCCGGACGCAGGTGCTTGCCGCGGAGCTGCGCGCGCCGTTGGCGAACAGCCTCGAGCTGGGTACCGGTTGGTTCGGGCATCGCTACCTCCGTCGTCGGGTCTGCGAGACCACGCTAGTCACGTAGTCTTTGCTACGCGGCGGACGAGCCGACCGGACGGCTGCGTCGGGGTCTTGAGGACCTCGCCGAGGAAAGTCCGGGCTCTACAGGGCAGGGTGGTTGTCAACGGCAACCCGGGGTGACCCGCGGGAAAGTGCCACAGAGAACAGACCGCCAGCGCGTGCTGGTAAGGGTGAAACGGTGGTGTAAGAGACCACCAGCGTTCCGGGTGACCGGAGCGGCTAGGTAAACCCCACCCGGAGCAAGATCGAGAAGAATCCCTTGGCACCTCAGGGGGTTTGCGCAGACGATCGAGGGCGGCCCGCCCGAGTCTGCGGGTAGATCGCTAGAGCCTGCCGGCGACGGCAGGCCGAGATGGATGGCCGTCCCTGGCGTGCAAGCGTCGGGACAGAACCCGGCTTACAGGTCGACTCGTCCGCCGCCCTTCCGGCCGATTGGGGAGGGTTGTCGTCGCCTCAAGAAAAAGACCTACGCGA
>JAYTRE010000231.1:0-1990 GCA_043746395.1 Pseudonocardiales bacterium | reverse complement strand
CTGCTCGGTGCGTGATCGATCCGCACTGCAGCGGCCCCCTTGCCGTCACAGCGAGGATCGATCACGGGGGACGGTGCGGGCGCGGGCAGACGGCGGACGTCGCCGCTCGGCCAGCGTGGACGTCGCCGCTCGGCGCCGGCGGTAGGTGTGCGGGACCCCCCGCGCACCCGCCAGAGCCTGCTTATCCTTGCTGCCTTCCGGCCCTGGGGAGGTTCGCAGGGTGAGCGCCGCACGGGGGGTCGGGCACCGACTCTACCCAGGGGGTGGTCCGGGCACCTGCGCCGCGGCCCGTACCCTCGTGCACGGAGGATTCGCCTAGTGGCCTATGGCGCTCGCTTGGAAAGCGGGTTGGGAGAGATCCCTCAGGGGTTCAAATCCCCTATCCTCCGCCAAAACTCCAGCGCTGCGGCTCCCGCATCACCGCCACCGCCACCGCCACCGCCACCGCCACCGCCACCGCTTCACCGCCCACGGCGCGAACGCTCACCGCTCACCGCCCACGGCGCGAACGCTCACCGCTCACCGCTCACCGCCACCGCCCACGGCGCGAACGCTCCGATGCCCGACCGCTGCCGCGCTACAAGTCTCGAACAGCACGCCGCTTCGCCTGCACGGGCGTTACCGGGATCGCGACGAGCGCGGCCACCGCCACCACCGCGAACCCGAGCGAGTAGCGCGAATTGCCGATCACCACGGCGAGCAGCGGCGCGGTCGCGACGGCCGCCAGGTTCTGCACCGTGTTCTGCAGGCCCAGGGCACGACCGGACCACTCCACCCCGGCGAGCTCCGCGACCGCGGTGTATCCGAGCCCGTTGTCGGCGACGGTGACGACCGCGCCGAGGGCGAACGCGACCAGGATCGCACCCGTGTGCAAAGCCGCGCCGAGTGCCAGCGCCATCATCAGGGCCGCGCTGATCATCGCCAGCTGGCGCATGGGCCGCAGCCGGGAACGCACCCGATCCGACCACACTCCACTGGCGACCCGGCCGGCAGCTCCGGCCACCTGGAACCCGAAGATCATCCGTCCAGCGGTGGCGGGATCCCAGTGCCGCTGGCCGACGAGGTACACCAGCGTGAACGTCGCCACCGCGAACTGCGGCACCACGAGCAGGCTGCTGGCCAGGTGCACCCGGCCGAGATGCCAGGAGCCGCGGTAGGGCGAGCTCGCGCGGACAGCAGGACGGATCGGGCGGGCGGGATCGCGCACCAGGGCCAGCACCGCCACCGCGGCCAGCGCGCACAGCGCGGCGGGGAACAGCAGCGCCGCACCGACGCCGTGCGCGTCGGCGAGCGCCGGCAGCACGAGGGCGGCAATCGCCACGCCGAGCGGCTGGGCAGTCTGGCGGGCACCCATCGCCAGTCCGCGCTCGTGGACCGGGAACCAACCCATCACCACGCGACCACTGGCCGCGTTGACCGAGGCGCCCGCCGCGCCGGCCAGCGCCAGCAAAGCGCCGAGCGCGGCTGGCCCGGCCGCCAGCGGCGTCGCCCCGAGCAGCACCGCCGCGGTTCCCACGCCGACGGCGATGACGATCCGCTCGCCGAACCGGTCGGCGGCGGCGCCCCACGCGACCAGCGTCAGCAGCAGCCCAACAATCGGCGCGGAGACGAGCAAGCTCGACCCGAGCAGGCTCAGGTGCTGTTGGCTGCGCAGGGCAGGCACGAGCATCGGGATGCCATACAGGAACGAGCAGGTGGCCGCCTGGGCGAGCGTGCCGACCGCCAGGATCGTCCACCGGCGCCGGTTGGGCATCACGACACCGTACAGCGGCATCCCAATCAGCAGGATATGCGTCTCAAATGTTAAGACGCCCTCGCGACGAGCCGCGCTGGCGCCGCACAGCCCTCGATCGTGCAACTTCTGGCCGCCTGAGCGGGCCAAGGGTTGCACGATCGAGGGTCAGGCCGGTTTGGCCGCGGCGCCGGTGCGGGTCGTGCCCACCGCCGGGGAGCACCACGAGCCGGCTGCCGGGCAGGTGCGCGCGCAGCG
>JAYTRE010000230.1:0-7033 GCA_043746395.1 Pseudonocardiales bacterium | reverse complement strand
GCGCCGCTTTCGACCGGTGGCGCCTCGTCCCGCGCATGCTGTCCGGGGCCACCGGACCCGAGCTGTCGTGCACCGTGCTCGGGACACCGATGCCGGCGCCGATCATCACCGCCCCGATAGGCGTCCAGTCGATCGTGCATCCCGAGGGGGAGCTGGCAGTCGCTCGCGCCGCGGCCGAACTCGGCGTGCCGATGGCGCTGTCGACGCTGTCGTCGCACACCCTGGAGCAGGTCGCCGAGGCCAGTGGGGACGGGCCGCGCTGGTTTCAGCTCTACTGGCCCAACGACGAGGAGATCTGCGGGAGCTTCCTGTCACGGGCCAAGGCGGCCGGCTATTCGGCCCTGCTGCTCACCCTCGACACCTGGCAGCTCGGCTGGCGCCCGCACGACCTGGACAGCGGCTACCTGCCGTTCCTGACGGGCGCGGGCCTGGCGACCTACTTCTCCGACCCGGTGTTCTGCGCGGGGCTGGCGAAACCACCGCTGGAGGACCTGCCCGCCGCGTTGTTGCGCTGGCTGCCGATGTTCACCGGCGTCGACCACACCTGGGACCAGCTCGCCTTTATCCGCGCCCGCTGGGACGGCCCGATCGCCCTCAAGGGGATCCAGCACGTCGACGACGCGCGCCGGGCCGCCGACGCGGGCATGGACGGGGTCGTCGTTTCCAACCACGGTGGGCGCCAGGTCGACGGCGCGATCGCCTCCCTCGACGCGCTGCCGGCCATCGCGGAGGCGGTCGGGCACCGCGTCGAGGTCCTCTTCGATTCCGGGATCCGCACCGGATCCGACGTGCTCAAGGCGCTGTCCCTCGGCGCCCGAGCCGTCCTCCTCGGGCGCCCTTGGGTGTACGGGCTGGCCCATGACGGGCAGGCCGGGGTGCGGCATGTGTTGCGCAGCCTGCTCGCCGACCTGGAGATCACCCTGGGCCTGGCCGGGCACCGGACCACCGCCGAGCTCACCCAAGACGCGCTGCGGGCGTGCTGAGCACGCCGGCACCGCGTCCGGTCGCGTGGTGGGCGGTGGTCTCAGCGACCCTCGCGCCGGTTGCGCTGATCGGGGGCTGGCTCGTCGCGGCCGCCGTCCAGCCTGCTGGCTATGACCCCGTCCGGCAGACGATCAGCGTGCTGGCCGGGCACGCCGCCGAGCACCGCTGGCTGATGACCGCCGCGCTGGCCGTGGTCGGCGGGTGCCACCTCGTCACCGCCGCCGGACTGCGCAGCGTGCGCTCTGCTGCCCGCGGACTGCTGACCATCGCCGGGGTGGCGAGCCTCGCTGTCGCCGTGTTCGCCGAGCCAGCCCGCGGCTCGTCCGGGGTGCATGTCGCCAGTGCGGGCATCGCCATGGTGGCGCTGAGCCTCTGGCCGTTGACGGTTGCGGTTCGCGGCACGGGTGGCCTGCTCGGCGTGCGGGCGTCCGTGGCGGCGGGGCTGACTGAGCTGGCGTTGCTGGCCTGGCTGGGGATCGAGATCCGGGGTGGCGCCCAACTCGGCGTCGCCGAGCGGGCCGCGACCGCCGCCCAGGTGCTCTGGCCGCTGGCCGTCGCCATCGCGGCTAGGCGCTCGGCGCCGCGTGCCCCGAGCGGCTCGGGCGCGCCCGACCTGACCAGCTGCCGCGGCGGCTCGTAGGCGATAGTGGCCGTATGGCATTGCACCCCGGCTCGGCGCAACCGGCCCATTCGAGTGACCCCAATCCGCTGGTCGGCCAGGCGAATCCGGCGTACGGCGAGCAGGTCGCGCCGCCGCGGGCGCGGCTTTCGGCCAACCCCGTACCGCCCGAGATTGCCTATCAGCTCATTCACGACGAGTTGCTGCTCGACGGCAGCGCCCGCCTGAACCTGGCCACCTTCGTGACCACCTGGATGGAGCCGCAGGCGGCCCGGCTGATGGCCGAGTGCGTCGACAAGAACATGATCGACAAGGACGAGTATCCGCAGACCGCCGAGCTCGAACGGCGCTGCGTCGCGATCCTGGCCGACCTGTGGCATGCGCCGGACGCCGACGCGGCGCGCGGCTGCTCCACGACGGGGTCCAGCGAGGCGGCGATGCTCGCCGGCCTGGCGCTCAAGCGGCGGTGGGCCGCCCGCACCGGCCACGATCCGACGCGGACCCCGAACCTCGTGATGGGCGCAAACGTGCAGGTGTGCTGGGAGAAGTTCTGCCGGTACTGGGATGTCGAGCCCCGCATGGTGCCGATGGCGGGCGAGCGCTACCACCTCGATGCACCCACCGCTCTCGCGCAGTGCGACGAGAACACGATCGGCGTGGTGGCGATCCTCGGCTCGACCTTCGACGGCAGCTACGAGCCGGTGGCCGAAATCGCCGCCGCCCTCGACACGTTCGCCGCGCGCACCGGCGTGGATATCCCCGTGCACGTCGACGCGGCGTCCGGCGGCATGATCGCCCCGTTCCTCGATGCGGAGCTGGTCTGGGACTTCCGGCTGCCGCGGGTCGTCTCGATCAACACCTCCGGGCACAAGTACGGGCTCGTCTACCCGGGCGTCGGCTGGGCGTTGTGGCGCGATGCCGAGTCGCTACCCGAGGAGCTGATCTTCAACGTCAACTACCTGGGCGGTGAGATGCCCACGTTCGCCCTCAACTTCTCCCGCCCGGGGGCGGAGGTGGTGGCCCAATACTACTCGTTCTTCCGGCTTGGGCACGCCGGCTACCGCGCGGTGCAGCAGGCCTCTCGCGACGTCGCCACCTACCTGGCGGCGGAGATCGAGAAGCTGGCGGAGTTCCGGCTCATCTCGCGCGGCGACGAGCTGCCCGTCTTCGCCTTCACGACCAGCGACGCGGTGCGCGGATGGGATGTGTTCGCGGTGTCGCGGGCGCTGCGGGAACGGGGCTGGCAGGTTCCGGCGTACACCTTCCCCGAGAACCGGCAGGATCTGGCGGTGCTCCGGATCGTGTGCCGCAACGGCTTCTCCCACGATCTGGCCGATCTGCTGCTCGAGCACCTGCGGGCTGTCGTGCACGAGCTCGCTGCCGCCGCCGGAAACGGCGTCCGCAGCGGGCCGTCGGGCTTTCGGCACTGATCCGCGACAATGGCTGCGTGACTGACGCCGGGACTGACGCGGTTACCGAGCGGCGCCGCGTCGTCGTCCTCGGCTCGACGGGCTCGATCGGCACTCAGGCCGTCGCGGTCGCGCGTCACGCGCCCGACCGATTCCGGATCACTGCGCTGGCCGCCGGAGGCAGTGACGTGGCCCTGCTCGCCCGGCAGGCGGCGCAGCTGCGGGTCGAGGTGGTCGGGGTCAGCCGCGCTGACGCCGTCGACGAGCTGCGCGCTCGCCTGGCCGCCGAATGGCCGGCCGACGCCGAGCGCCCCCGCGTGGTCGCCGGGCCCGCCGCGACGGTGGAGCTCGCCGCGCTCGACGCCGACGTGGTCCTCAACGCGGTGGCAGGGACGCAGGGACTGCGCGCGACCCTGGCCGCCCTCGACGCGGGGCGACTCGTCGCCCTGGCCAACAAGGAGTCGTTGGTGGCGGGCGGCCCGCTGGTCACCGCCCGGGCCCGGCCCGGGCAGCTCGTGCCGGTCGACTCCGAACACTCCGCCCTGGCCCAGTGCCTGCGCGGCGGGTCACCCGACGAGGTGCGCCGGCTCGTCCTCACCGCTAGCGGTGGCCCGTTCCGGGGGCGGTCCCGCGCCCAGTTGCGCGACGTCACGCCCGCCGAGGCCCTCGCGCACCCCACCTGGGACATGGGACCGCTCGTCACCACCAACTCGGCCACGCTGGTCAACAAGGGGCTCGAGGTGATCGAGGCCCACCTGCTGTTCGACGTGCCCTACGACCGCATTGCCGTCGTCGCGCACCCGCAGTCGATCGTCCACTCGATGGTCGAGTTCACCGACGGTTCGACGCTGGCCCAGGCTTCCCCGCCTGACATGCGGCTCACGATCGCGCTCGCCCTCGGCTGGCCCGCGCGGGTCGCCGGCGCCGCGGCCCCGCTGGACTGGACCACCGCGCAGAGCTGGACCTTCGAGCCGGTCGACACCGCGGCCTTTCCCGCGGTCGAGCTGGCGCGCACCGCCGGACAGGCCGGTGGCTGCGCCCCCGCCGTCTACAACGCGGCCAACGAAGAGCTCGTGGCGGCCTTCCACGCGGGAAACGTCGGTTTCCTCGACATCGTCGACACCGTCGCGGCCGTTCTCGGCGATTGGCTGGCAAGCGAGCACGACTCCGTGGGGATTCCAGGTACCGTCGACGACGTCGAACAGGCCGAGGAATGGGCGCGCGCCCGAGCCCGGTCGCTCAGCGGCCGTCGCGGCTGAGCCGGAAAGGCCCAAGGAGGCTGCCAGGTGCTTTACGCGCTCGGCGTGATCATCTTCGCCGTCGGCCTGCTCGCCTCGATCGCGCTGCACGAGGTCGGGCATATGGTGCCGGCCAAGAAGTTCGGCGTGAAGGTGACCCAGTACATGGTCGGCTTCGGCCCGACCATCTGGTCGCGCAAGCGAGGCGACACCGAGTACGGCCTCAAAGCGATCCCCGCCGGCGGCTACATCCGCATGATCGGCATGGTGCCCCCGCGCGCCGACGGCTCGCGCTCGCGCTGGCCGCGGCGCCTCGCCACGTCGATCGAGGAGTTCCGCTCGATCAGCCGCGCCGAGGTCCAGCCCGGCGACCAGGACCGCGAGTTCTACCGGCTGACGCCCGGCAAGAAGATCATCGTCATGCTGGGCGGACCCTGCATGAACCTGTTCATCTACCTGGTCCTGACCGTCGTGCTGCTCAGCACGTTGGGCCAGCTGCACACTGACGCGACGCGCACGGTCGCCTCCATCAGCAAGTGCGTCGTCCCGGCGACGGCGCCGGCGGCCCAGCAGAGCGACTGCGCGACCCCGAACTCCCCGGCGGTAGTCGCCGGCTTGCACCCCGGGGACCAACTCGTGTCGATCAACGGCAGCCCCATCGCGAACTGGGATCAAGCGGTAGCCATCATCGAGGCCTCCGCGGGGAAGCGGCTGGCGATGGTCGTGTCCCGCGGCGGTACCGATGTGGCGTTGAACATCACGCCGGTCAAGAACCTCAAGTACGTCAACGCCTCCGGGACGCAGACGAAGGTCGCCGGCTTCATCGGGGTCTCGCCGGTGCAGCACGACTACTACACGGCCCTGCCGGTGACGCAGATTCCCGGCCGCATCGTGAGCCAGTTGGCGCTGAGCCTGCACGCGCTGGGCAGCTACCCGTCCAAGATCCACAGCCTGTGGCAGACGGTTTTCGAGGGCAAGCCCCGTGACATAAACGGCGCGATCGGCGTGGTGGGAATCGGGCGACTCGGTGGCGATGTCGCCCGCAGCAAGCTGCTCGACCTTCAAGACAAGATCGTCGCTTTGGTCGGGCTGTTGGCCAGCGTGAACCTGCTGCTGTTCTTCTTCAACCTGCTGCCGCTGCTCCCGCTTGACGGGGGGCACGTCGCCGGTGCAATCGCCGAGTCGGTGAAGCGCGGCCGCGCCCGGCTACGGGCCCGGTCAATGGCGCGGGTGGGCGGCCCGGTCGCTCCGGATGAGCCAGGTGCCCCACCCAGACAGCAGATCTTCGTCGACACCGCGCAGATGCTGCCGGTGATGTACGCGGTCGCCTCGGTTCTGATCCTGCTTACGCTGCTCACCGTGTACGCCGACATCGTCAAGCCCATCAACCCGTTCGGCGGATAATGGCGTCGTGACCGTCTCGCTGGGCATGCCCGTACCGCCCCCGCCCGTCCTGTCCCCCCGCCGCAAATCGCGCCAGATCAACGTCGGCGCGGTGCGCGTCGGTGGCGATGCGCAGATCTCGGTGCAGTCGATGACGACGACGCTGACCTCCGACGTCAACGCCACGCTGCAGCAGATCGCCGAGCTCACGGCGACCGGGTGCGACATCGTGCGCGTCGCGGTGCCCTCGCAGGACGACGCCGACGCACTGCCCGAGATCGCGCGGCACTCGCAGATCCCGGTGATCGCCGACATCCACTTCCAGCCCAAGTACGTCTTTGCCGCGATCGACGCCGGCTGCGCCGCAGTGCGGGTCAACCCCGGCAACATCAAGGCCTTCGACGACAAGGTCGGCGAGATCGCGCGGGCGGCTGCAGCGACCGGCACCTCACTGCGGATCGGCGTCAACGCCGGGTCGCTGGACAAGCGACTGCTCGCTAAGTACGGCAAGGCCACGCCGGAAGCGCTCGTCGAATCGGCGCTCAACGAGGCGGCCCTGTTCGAGGAGCACGGCTTCGGCGACTTCAAGATCTCCGTTAAGCACAACGACCCGGTCGTCATGGTGCGCGCCTACGAGCTGCTCGCCGAGGCGTGCGAGTACCCGCTGCACCTCGGCGTGACCGAGGCCGGACCCGCGTTCCAGGGCACGATCAAGTCCTCGGTCGCCTTCGGGGCGCTGTTGTCCCAGGGGATCGGCGACACGATCCGCGTGTCGCTGTCCGCGCCGCCGGTCGAAGAGGTCAAGGTGGGCCTGTCGATCCTCGAGTCGCTGAACCTGCGCCAGCGGCGCCTGGAAATCGTGTCCTGCCCTTCGTGCGGCCGGGCGCAGGTCGACGTCTACACCCTCGCCGAGAAGGTGAGCGCAGGCCTCGAGGGGATCGAGGTGCCGCTGCGCGTCGCGGTCATGGGCTGCGTGGTGAACGGTCCGGGGGAGGCCCGCGAGGCCGACCTCGGCGTGGCGTCGGGCAACGGCAAGGGACAGATCTTCGTCCGCGGCCAGGTCATCAAGACCGTGCCGGAGTCGCAGATCGTCGAGACCCTCATCGAAGAGGCGCTGCGGATGGCAGCCGAGCTGGGCGACGCCGGGGTGGCATCGGGCCAGCCGAGCGTCTCCGTCAGCTGAGCTGCCTGCGCGGTAGCCTCACGGCCGTGACGGTTCTGCATCCCGGCGTGCGTCAGCGCGCGCGGGCCGCCGTGCTCGACGACGGCGACCGCACCGACCTCGAGGCACTGCTCGACGCTGCCCCGATCGTCAACGCCGTGGTCTCGGCGCGACTGCGGACGGTCGATTCTCTGCAGCCGCACCGGCTGGGCGGCGCGGTCCTCGGGGTGCGCGACGG
>JAYTRE010000229.1:0-9587 GCA_043746395.1 Pseudonocardiales bacterium | reverse complement strand
CCCCGGCGGGGATGGCCGGGATGGCCGGGATGAAGTCCAGCGGGGCCGACGCCCTGGTCCGGGCCGGCGGCAACCCGCTGCGCCCGCTGTTCGGACCGGCGCTGTTCACCTCCTGGCAGCTCGACGCGGTCGCGCTGGCCGTGCTGGTCCTGGCTGCCGCGGCATACCTGACCGGGGTCGCCCTGGTCGGGGTGCGGCGTCCCGGCACCAGGTGGCCGCGACGGCGCACTTTCACCTTCCTGGCCGGCCTGGCCGCGTGCGCGTTCGCCACCAACGGCAGCATCGCCGTCTACGACCAGGTGCTGTTCAGCGCGCACATGATCGGTCACCTGGTGCTGGTCATGGTGGCGCCGGCGCTGCTGGTGACGGGCCGTCCATTGACCCTCGCGCTCACCGTGGCCGGCGACCCGCGCCGCGCGCGCCTCGAGCGCGTCGCCCGCGGCCGGGTCGTCTCACTGCTCACCGCGCCGCCGGTCGCGCTGGCCACCTACACCGCGGTGATCGTGGGCAGCCACCTGACCGGGCTGATGGACGCCGTGATGCGCAACACCTGGGCCGGCCAGTTCGAGCATCTCGTCTACCTAGTGGCCGGTTGGCAGTTCTTCGTCCTGATCGTGGGCGACGAGCCGATCAGATGGCGGCTGTCCGCACCGGCGCGATGGCTGCTGCTGGCGGTCGCGATGGCTGTCGACACCTTCACCGGAGTGGTGCTGATGCAGGGCACCCGGACGATCGCGATGCTCAGCTCACCCACGCTGCACGTCGACGCGCTGGCCGACACCCGCACCGGCGGCGCCATCATGTGGTTCGGCGGCGATGCGGTGATGGCCACGGTGATGATCGTGCTCGTCGTGGGCTGGCTGCGCCATGCCGATGCGAGCACCGCCACCGACGAGCAAGGCTGGCTGGAGCAGGCCCGGCGCGCCACCTTCACTGCCCACACCGGCGCAGCCGCCGGAGACAGCAGCGGCCTGGACGAGGACGAGACAGCCCGGGCGTCCTACAACGACTGGCTGGCGCAGCTCTCACGCGAGCGGTAGGGGCAGCGGTAGGGGCAGGGGCAGCGCTACTCGACGCCGAGGGAGAAGGTGGCGTCAAGGTCGTGGCGGGAGTACGCGCGAAAGGCGATGTGCGTGTCGGTGTGCAGCACGCCGTCGACTTTGGACAGCCGACCGGCAATGACCTCGGCGATGGCGTCGAAGTCGCGGACCCGCACGATCGCGATCAGATCGACGTCGCCTGCCACGGAGTACACCTCGCTGACCCCGTCGAGATCGGCGATGGCGGCGGCCACCTCGGGAATCTTGTCGGCCTCGACGGACACCATGACGATCGCAGTGATCACGCCGCCATCGTAGGCCCGCCGGGCCTATGCGGAGGCCCGGACCGGACGGGCCACCACGGGCAGGCGGCGCCGGTCGGCGAACGGATCGATATCACGGCCGGGCTCGCAGACCAGGAAGGCCCGCAGGCCGCCGGCGCCGAAGGCCGGCATCGCCCACGGGTGGCTGGTCCGTACCAGGCGGGCGCCGGGCTCCTCCAGCCACCGCAGGATGCACTCGGTCTCCTCCGCCAGCACCGGAGCGAGCCCGTCGACGACGTCGGCCGTAGCGAGCAGGGCCTCGACCACCGCCCACGGCGGCACGCCGCGCTCGGCGACACCGGCCGCGGCCAGCCGGCCCTGCCGCACCACCGCCAGCTCCCACCCACCGGCGCCGTCGGGGCGGGCGGCCACGAGCTCGGCGACCGAGCCCACCGCGGCCAGCCGCTGCATGCGGGCGCAGGCGCGGACCACCGTGGCGATGCGGTCGCGGACCACGGCCGCCTGCTCGAAGCGCTGCTCGGCGGACAGGAGGGCGAGCTTGTGCTGCAGCGGCGCCACGAGCGGGCGGACGTCGCCGGCCCAGGCCGAGGCCACCAGTTCGACGAGTGCGCCGTAGTGCAGCGGGCTGGTCGAGCCCTCGCACGGGGCCGCGCACCTGCCGATGCCAGCCAGCGCGCACGCGGCCCGGACCGCCCGGCGCACCGACAGCCGGTCGCTGCACTGCCGCAGCGGCACCGCGTCGTGAATGGCGTCGCGCACCGTCTCGGCCTGGCGCTGCGAACGCAACGGACCCAGGTAGGCGGCGCCGTCGCCACGGACCTCGCGGACGATCGACAGTCGCGGGAACGCCTCGGCGGTGAGCTTCAGCCAGGCGGCGCGCTCGGGGAACTTGGAGCGCCGGTTGTAGCGCGGCTTGTGGGCCGCGATCAGGCGCAGCTCGCGGACCTGGGCCTCCAGGGGATGCGCGCAGACGATCGGGTCGACGCGCTCGGCGAGCCCGACCATCTCGCCCATCCGGCTGCGGGTCTCGCTGGCCAGGAAGTACTGGCGGACCCGGGTGCGCAGGTTGGCGCTCGTGCCCACGTACAGCGGCACGCCCGCGCCGTCGCGGAAGATGTACACGCCGGGCCGCGCCGGCAGGCCGTCGGCGAGGTGGCGCTTGCGGCGCTGCGCGTCGGAGACCTGCGCGGTGAAGCTGCGCAACTCCGGCAGCGACTGCACACCCATCGTCCCCAGGCGGCCGAGCAGGGCGTGCAGCACGTCGACGGTGGCCCGGGCGTCGGCGAGAGCCCGGTGGTTGGGTGCGGTCGCGGCCCGGAAGTACCCGGCCAGGGTGGCCAACTTGCAGTTGGGCACCTCGTCGCGCGAGAGCACCCGACGCGCGATGAGCGCCGTGTCGAGCACCGCGAACCCCGGCCACCCGAGCTGCTGCGCAGCCGCAGCCGCCCGCAGGAAGCCGATGTCGAAGGGGGCGTTGTGGGCCACCAGCACGCTGCCGCGCGCGAACTCCAGGAACGCCGGCAGCACCGAGGTGGCCGTGGGCGCATCGGCGACCATCGCGTCGGTGATGCCGGTCAAAACGCTGACGAATGGGCTGATCGGCGCGCCGGGGTTGACCAGGGTCTGGAACTCGCCGAGCACCTCCCCGCCGCGCACCCGCACCGCCCCGATCTCGGTGATCGCGTCGGCGGCCGCGGACCCGCCCGTGGTCTCGAGGTCGACGACGGTGAACGTCGTCTCGCGCAGCGGTTCGGCCAGCTCGTCGAAGCTGGTCTGGACGTAGCGCGGTGCACCCATGACCCGGACCGTAAGCGCCGGGTCCGACGAAAACCCCGCGGCGCGCCCGTACCCTCGCAGCGTGACCAGCTCCGACCGGCCCGCCGCCGCCTCGGGCCAACCGCTGCTCCTCGAGCCGGTCCGGCAGCGGCTCGTGACGATTGCAGCTGACGTGCTGGCGCACCTTGGCACCGAGGAGGTGCCCGCCGCTCTGCGTCTGATCGCCCGCTTCGCGCCGGGCAAGCGGGCCAGGCTCGGCGCAAGTGCCTTGGCTGCGGCTCTCGACGCCGACGAACAGTTCCGCGCCCGGGTCGCGGCCGTCGTCGAGGAGTCCACCCCCCAGCTCGTCGATGCGGTCCGGAGCGGGGCCCCGACGGCCGCGTCCGATCCGATCGACGTCGCGGTGGTGGCCTACCTGTTCCGGGCCGACGGCTGGATCGAGGCCGTGACCGGGGCCAACCTCCGGTGGGCCGCCGAGCGGGGCGAGACGGCCACCGATGCAGTCGAGGTTTCCCGGCTGCGCGCCGAGGTCGCCGATCTCCGCACCCGGCGCAAGGCCGAGACGGCCCGAACGCGCGACGCGGTAGCTGCCGCGGGGGAGCAGCTTGCCGCAGAACTCGCCGACGCCAAACGGCAGCTGCGCGCCCGCACCGGGGAGCTGCGCGCCGCCGAGCAGGCGCGCGACACGGCCCAGGCCGCCGCGGCCGAGACCGCCCAGGCGCTGGCCGCGCTCACCTCGGCGCACGACGCTGAGCAACGGCGCGCCCGCGCCCGCATCGCCGAGCTCGAGCGCGCCGCTGAGGCGGCGCGGCGGGAAGTGCGGGCCGGCCGTGACGTCGACGACGCGCGCCTCTGGCTGCTCGTCGACACCGTCACCGAGGCCGCCGCCGGCATCCGGCGCGAGCTGTCGCTGCCGCTTCCACCGTCGATCCGGCCGGCCGACACGGTCTCCTGCGCACCCGTCGCCGGCGGGTCGCGGCGCGCGGACGATCCGGCCGCTGTCGGGCGGCTGCTCGCCCTGCCGAACGTGCATCTCATCCTCGACGGCTACAACGTGACCAAGACCGGATACGGGGACCTCGCGCTGGCTGACCAGCGCAGCCGGCTCATCGGCTCCATGGCCACCCTCGCCGGCCGGTCCGGAGCCGAGGTCACCATCGCCTTCGACGGCGGTGCCCGACCGCCGGCCCAGCCGCCGGCGCCGCGCGGGGTTCGGGTGCTGTTCAGCGCGCAGGACGAGATCGCTGACGACCTGATCCGCCGCCTGGTCGCCGCGGAGCCCAACGGACGCCCGGTCGTCGTGGTGAGCTCCGATCGGCAGGTCGCGACCGACGTCCAGCGGGCCGGAGCGTGGGCGGTGCCCTCGGCTGTCCTGCTCGCTCACCTCGGCTGAGCCGCCGGTCGGCGGTAGTGCGGCCGCCCGCGCAAACTGTCGGTGCCAAGACAACCCGTGAGGCGTCAGTCGCAACCAGGGTCAGGCCACGCCGCAGCGCAAGTCTCGTTATTAGTGTCGGTGCCGCTGCCTAACGTGCCGGGCAACACCGGCGAAAGCGAGGAGGCTCGGCAATGCTGATCGACTGCGACACCTGCGTCGTGCGGGGCAGCGGCTGTCACGACTGCGTCGTCACCGTCATCCTGAACAATCCCCGGCCGGTCGTCGAGCTCGACGACAGCGAGCAGCACGCCGTCGGCAGCCTCGCCGCGGCCGGTCTCGTGCCCCCACTGCGGCTTGTGTCCGGCTCGTCCGGTCAGATTTGCGGCATAGCCTGAGAGCTCGGGAAGGCGCGGTGCACAACGGGGTGCGGCGCGTTGCATCTGGCAACCCCGCGTCGTAACCTTTCCGAGACATTCCGGCTCACCGACGTCAGGGGGCGTCACCGGGTGTCACCGCCGAATCGCACGCACGCCGACGATGCTCACCCTGGTGGGCCGAGCCGGCGGCGAACCGGGGACCCACATCGTTCCTGGGGTGAATCGACGCAGCGGCAAGCAACGCCCGCAGGGGCGCGCCCAGCCCGCTGTGCCGTAGGGCTTCTTCCCGCCCGAACCCGTCAGCTAACTCGGTAGGCGGCTTGAGGAAGAATGGAGTTCCGCCTCAGTGGCGAAGCGAGTCTCGCGGTATTTCCGGCCCGTCCTGGTTGCCGCGCTCGCCGCCGGTGCCGTAGCCCTCAGCTTGCCCGCCGTCGCCTCCGCGATGCCGCCCGTTCCGGTAACCGTCGCCGACGTGCAAAAGCAGCTCGGCGAGTTGGCGCTGCAGAACATCCAGTTGGTGGAGCGCTACGACCAGGCGCAGGTAGATGTCGGGGTCAAACAGAAGCGGGCCGACCGAGCCCAACGGGTCGCATTCGTGGCCGAGACGGCGTTCGCTGTCGCGCGCACCGCGTTCGAGGCGACCATCACCGCCCAGTACGAGGGCGGTTCGTTCAGCGCGGCCGGGGCGTTGTTGTCCAGCCAGAACAGGCAGAGCTACCTCGACCAGCTCAACGTCATGAGCATGGTCGCCGACCACACCGCGCAGCTCGTCGCCTCGCTCGAAACGAGCAAGCACGCCGCCGAGTCCGCGCGCAGGCTCGCGCGGGCGCTGCTCGCCGCCGCCACCACCAAGCGCAACCACCTGGTCGACCAGCGGGCCGCCCTCGCCGCGCAGGTGCAGAAGTACACCGACCTGCTGGGCTCGCTCACTGCCGCCCAGCGCGCTGCCTACCTGTCGATTGCCACGCCGCAGGCCACCGCGCCCCAGCTCGCGGCCGCCCAGGTGAGGCTGAGTTCCGCGGGCGCCGGTTCGCAGGCGGCGCGGACGGCTGTGCAGTTCGCGCTCAACCAGCTCGGCAAGCCCTACGTCTTCGGGGCGGCGGGCCCGGACTCCTACGACTGCTCCGGGTTGACGATGGCCGCCTGGGCCGCGGCGGGCGTCAGCCTCCCGCACTCGGCGGCCGACCAGTACAACTACGGCACCCAGGTGTCGCTCAACGCCCTGCGTCCCGGCGACCTGATCTTCTTCTACCAGCCGATCGGACACGTCACGATCTACCTCGGCAACGGGCTGATGGTCTCGGCCCCGCAGCCCGGGGAGAACGTGTCGGTGGTGCCGCTGTCCTCCTTCAACGGCCAGATCACCGGCGCCACCCGGCTCGCCTGAGCATCCGGCGCTGGTGAGCACCCGGCGCCGGGCCGCCCGGCGGCGACCCATGCGGGCCGTGCCCGCGGCACGGTGGCTGCTCATCGCGGCACTGCTCGCCCCGCTGCTGTCCGCCTGCACCCCGCAGAGCGCGACGGCGCAGGCACCTACCCTGGCCCAGGTCACCGCGCTGCTCGCCCGGCACGGCGCCGCGGTGCTGGCCCACTCGGCACCCCGCTTCCTGGCTGACGTCGACACCGCGGCGCCGGCAGCGAGGTTTCTGGCGGCGCAGCGGTCCGAGATTGCCGACATCGCCGCGGTGCCGTTGCAAAGCTGGCGCTATTCGGCCGATTCGGTGGTGTCGGATCCTGGCGTGCTGGCCGCGCAGCGCGCCCGCCTCGGCGCCCCCGTGCTGGTCGTGCACGTCACGCTGAGCTATGCGCTGCGCGACGTGGACCCGCAACCGACGACCCACGACCTGTGGTGGACGTTCGTCGCTCGCCACGGTCGCGTCTACCTCGCCGGCGATGACGCGATGGCCGGTCAGGGTGGCGCGAGTTTCGTCGGGCCGTGGGACTTCGGACCCGTCGTGGTCGCGCGGGGCGCGACGAGCTTGGTGCTAGGGCACCCGGCCAACGCGGGGCAGCTGCCCGGGCTGGCGAGCGCGGTCGACGCGGCAGCGCCGGTCGTGACCGGCGTCTGGGGCACCGGCTGGGCGCAGCGCGTGGCGGTCTTCGTCCCGGCCTCCAACGCGGAGCTGGCCGGTCTCGTCGGGACCGGCACCACCCTCACCGACATTTCCGCGGAGACCGTCTTCGACACCCAGGACCCCGTGAACGGCGGGCGCTACGGCCAGCGGATCGTGCTGAACCCGGACGTGCTCGCTACCCTGTCGCCGGTGGGGATAGGCATCGTGCTCCGGCACGAGATCACTCACATCGCCAGCGCGGCGAGCACCACGCCGGCTTCCCCCCGCTGGCTGGTCGAGGGATTCGCCGAGTACGTCGGCAACCTCGACACGGGCCAGTCCCCGCGGGCCGCCGCGCCCGAGCTGGCCGCGGAGATCCGGCGCGGGGTGCTGCCGCGCTCGCTGCCGGCCGATCCCGCCTTCGTCGCGGGTGGTCCCCGGCTGGCGCAGCTCTACCAGCAGTCCTGGCTGGCCTGCCGGCTGATCGCCGCCGGGGCCGGCCCGGCCGGGCTGGTCCGCTTCTACCGGCAGGTCGGGGTATCGGCTCAGGGTCCCGACGGCGCCGTCGCCGCCGCCTTGCGCAGCGTGCTGCACGAGTCCCCAGCTACCTTCCTCGCCCGGTGGCGCGCCTATCTGAGGGCTGCGCTCGGATGAGCCGCACGCTGATCGTCACCAACGACTTCCCGCCTCGGCAGGGCGGCATCCAGTCGTTCGTCTACCAGCTCGCGGTGCGCCAGCCCGCGGACTCGGTCGTGGTGTACGCCTCCGACCACGCCGGCTCCCGGGAGTTCGACGCCCGCCAGCCGTTCCCGGTCGTGCGGCACCCGACCGGGCTGCTGCTGCCCACGCCGGGCGCGCGGCGCCGCGTCGTCGACACGCTGCGAACGCACGGCTGTGACTCGGTGTGGTTCGGGGCGTCGGTGCCGCTGGGGTTGCTCGCGCCCGCGTTGCGCGCAGCGGGCGCGCAGCGGCTGGTCGCCTCGACGCACGGCCACGAGGTGGGCTGGGCGATGCTGCCCGGCGCGCGGCAGGCGCTGCGCCGCGTCGGCACGCACTGTGACGTGGTGACGTTTCTGGGCGAGTACACCCGGCACCGTCTCGCTGGCGCGTTCGGCCCGCACGCGCGGCTGAGCCGGCTCACTCCCGGCGTCGACGTCGACCGATTCCACCCGGGTGTCGACGGCAGCGCGGTACGGGCCCGCTACGGCCTGGGTGATCGCCCGGTGATCGTGTGCGTGTCACGGCTGGTGCCCCGCAAGGGGCAGGACGCGCTCGTGCGAGCCCTGCCCGCGATCCGCCGCGCGGTGGGCGATGTGGCACTGCTGCTGGTCGGCCGGGGCCCGTTCGAGGGGCGGTTGCGGGCACTGGCACAGCGGGCCGGGGTCGCCCCACACGTGGTGCTGACCGGAGGGGTGCCCCCCGACGAGCTGCCCGCGCACTACGCCGCCGGTGACGTCTTCGCCATGCCGTGCCGCACCCGCCGGGCCGGCATGGACGTCGAGGGGCTGGGCATCGTGTTTCTGGAGGCCTCGGCGATCGGGCTGGCGGTGGTGGCGGGGGACTCCGGCGGGGCGCCCGACGCGGTGCGCGACGGGCAGACCGGCTACCTTGTCGACGGCCGCGACGAGCCGGCCCTCGCCGCGTGGCTGGTCACCCTGCTGGGCGACGCGCCGTTGCGGGCCCGCCTGGGTGCCGCGGGGCGCGCCTGGGTGGAGCGGGATTGGCAGTGGGACGTGGTCGCCGGGCAGCTTCGGGAGCTGCTGCAAGGCTGACCGGCCGCCGCGGCTTCAGCGGTACAGGCCGGCGATCTGCTCCGCACACTCGGACTGCACCACGGTGCGCTTGAGCTTCAGTGACGGTGTCAGCTGCCCGCCGGCCTCGCTCCAATCCTCGGCCAGGATCGCGAACTTGCGGATCGACTCGGCCTTGCTCACGGCCTTGTTCGCGTCATCGATCGCGGACTGCACTTCGGCCCGCAGCTCCCCGTCGTCGACGACGTCCGCGACCGTCGTGGAGGCAGGTTTGCCGGCCCGCTGCAGCCAGGTGGGGAAGGCCTCCGCATCGATCGTGACCAGCGCCGCGATGAATGGCTGCTGATCTCCGACGACGAGGCATTGGCTCACCAGCCAATGGGCTCGGATTCGGTCCTCCAATACCGCCGGGGCGACGTTCTTGCCGGCCGCGGTGACGATGAGCTCCTTCTTGCGGCCGGTGATGCGCACGAAGCCGTCGTCGTCGATCTCGCCGATATCGCCGGTGTGGAACCAGCCGTCGGCATCCAGAGCGTCGTGCGTGGCCGCCTCGTTGCGCCAGTACCCCATGAACACCAGCGGCGAGCGGAACAGCAGCTCGCCGTCGTCGGCGACTCGTGCCGTGGCGCCACCGACGGGCCGGCCCACGGTGCCGATGCGCAGCGCGTCAGGCCGGTTCACGGTGATGCCGGAGGTCGTCTCGGTGAGGCCGTAGCCCTCGTAGATCGTCACGCCCGCGCCGCGGAAGAAATGCCCGAGGCGGGCGCCGAGCGGCGCACCCCCGGAGACCGCCGCGACGCAGTTGCCGCCGAGCGCGGCGCGCAGCTTGGCGTACACCAGCCGGTCGAAGACGGCGTGCTGGATCCGCAACCCGAGTGGGGCGACGCCGCGTTCGGTCGCTTCGGAGTAGGCGATCGCGACGTGCTCCGC
>JAYTRE010000228.1:0-7410 GCA_043746395.1 Pseudonocardiales bacterium | reverse complement strand
ATGTCGTGGTGGACCCACGCGTGGACCCACGTCCGGACGTGGCTGGACTTCACTCCGCAGGCCTGGATGAGCGCCTCGCTACTGTCGTTCCTGGTGGCGGCGCTGGCCACGGTTGCGGCCGGGCTGGCCGGCCGGTCGCGCCGGCAGAGCCAGGGGGCCGCGTGCTGATCCATCCGGAGGTCGCCGCGGCCCTGGGTGCCGGGCGCGCGGTGGTCGCGCTCGAGAGCACGATCATCAGCCACGGCCTGCCCCGCCCGGACAACCTGCGGATCGCCCGGGAGATCGAAGCGGCGGTACGGGCGGTGGGCGCGGTACCGGCCACCGTGGCGGTTGTGGACGGGCACGCCCGGGTTGGCCTCGACGACGCGGCGCTCGAACGCATCGCCGGCGACCCGGCGGTGGTCAAGGTGAGCGTGCGCGACCTGGCGGCGGTGGTGGCGACCGGCGGGGTCGGGGCCACGACGGTCGCCTCAACCGCGCATCTCGCCGCCCGGGCCGGTATCGCGGTGTTCGCCACCGGCGGTCTGGGCGGCGTGCACCGCGGGGCCCGCGACAGCTGGGACGAGTCCGCGGACCTCAGCACCCTGGCGCGCACCCCGGTGCTGGTCGTCTGCGCCGGGGTGAAGTCCATCCTGGACGTGGCGGCCACCCTGGAACGGCTGGAGTCGTTGAACGTGGGAGTGCTCGGCTATCGCACCGACCGGTTTCCGGGCTTCTACCTGGCCGACTCCGGCCACCCGCTCGACTGGCGGGTGGACTCGTCCGCCGAGATGGCCGCGATCCTGCGCGCCCGCCGGGCGCTGGGCACCGACGCCTACGGCCTGGTACTGGCCAACCCGATCGCCGCCGACGCGGCGCTCGATCGCGCCCTGCACGACCGGGTCCTGGCCGGTGGGCTGGCCGCGGCGCGGGCCGCCGAGATCCGCGGCAAGGACGTCACGCCGTTCCTGCTGGACTACTTCCACCGCGAGACCGCCGGAGCATCCCTCGCCGCGAACATCGCCCTTGTGCTGAGCAACGCGCGCCTGGCCGCCGAGGTGGCCGCGGACTTCGCGGCACCATGACGCAGGTCGTCTGCGTCGGCGACGTCATGGTCGACGTGCTGGCCCGGCTGCCCGGCCCCCTCGCCATCGGCTCCGACACGCCCGCCCCGATTGTGTTGTTGGGCGGCGGCTCGGCGGCCAACGTCGCCGCGTGGCTGGTGGTCGCAGGCGTGCCCACCACGTTCGTCGGCTGCGTCGGCGACGACGAGCTGGGACGCCACGCAGTCGCCGAGCTGGCCGCCGCAGGAGTGCAGCCGGCGGTCGCCGTCGCCCCGGGGCGCGCGACCGGGATGTGCATCGTCCTGGTCGACGCCGACGGGGAACGGACCATGGTGCCCGCTGCCGGGGCGAACGGCGCCCTGACCGAGGCGATGCTGCCCGCGCGGCTGTTCGCACCCGGGACGCACCTGCACCTGTCCGGCTACAGCCTGCTCGACGATGGCTCCCGGGCGGCCGCCCGGGCAGTGCTCGGGCGGGCCGCCGGTGCCGGCTGCGGCGTGTCCGTCGATGCCTCCTCCGCCGCGCCGCTGCGCGCCGTCGGGCCGGAGCGCTTCCTGAGCTGGCTGCCGCCCGGCACGCTGCTGCTCGCCAACCTCGCCGAGGCGGTGGTGCTGAGCGGTCAGGCCGAGGCGACCGGGGCAGCGCTCGCGCTGGGCGCCCGGTGCGGCGAGGCCGTCGTCAAGCGCGGGCCGGCCGGGGCCGTGTGGTCGGATGGTCGGGCGGTGCTGGCCGTCGAGGCCGGTGCGGTGGAGCTGGTGGACACCACCGGGGCCGGGGACGCCTTCGCGGCGGGCCTGCTCGCAGCGCGCCTTGGCGGGGCGGACGTGACGGCCAGCCTGCGTGCGGGCGCGACCCTCGCCGCCCGAGCTATCGCCGAGGTGGGAGCTCGCCCCGGGCGCTGATCCGACGCCGCGCTTGGTGCGCCAGACTCAGGGCCGCCGGTACACCAGGTCCGCGCCGGCGAGCTCGATAGTGATCCCGGCCGGCCCGACGAGCACCGCCCGCACCCGCACGCCGAAGGGAAGGTGTCCCAGCGGCAGCGGCGGGCCGAAGGCGGTCCGCAGCAGCGGCGTCGCGACGCTTGCGAGGCCGCTGGTGACGTCGACGGCGGGGCGATCGAAGTTCAGCGAGGATGCCTGCACGCTCAGCCCGGCGGTGATCGAGCCGGTGAGGCGCTGCCCGGCGACGGTGATCGAGGTGCTCGTGCGGATCCGGCCGATTCCGCCGGCACTGCCGGCGTAGCCGACGGACAGGCCCAATGCCCGCGAGAGGTCGGCGTAGGAGATGGTGCCCGTCGCGGTGCCCGAGGCCGCCGTGACGCTCGACAGATTGCGCCCGACCCGGACCTGGTGCAGGACTAGGGTCACGGCCGCGATCCGCAGCCGGCGCGCGCCGCTGCCCGCCTGTACCCCAGAGGCCCGCACGGTGACCTGGCCGAAGTCACCCGCGGCCAGCTGGGTGAGGAACGGGAAGCCGCTGACCGACACCGACGGCGCCGCGGCGAGCTGCTCGGAACGTTGGATCGTGTCGGCGGCGGCCCGTTCGGCCACGACCAGGGCGATCCGGTCCGCCGCGACCAGCAGGGCAGCCAGCACCAGGAGCGCCACGCCCAGGTGTCGCCCCCGGTGCCGTCGCCGGGGCGCGGCAAACTCCGATCGCGGCATCGGGTGATCCTCTCATCCCGCCGCCGACCGGCGGCGGGATGAGCAAAGCCGGCACCCGCCAGCGCCACCGGCAGGCCGCCATGCCGCTCAGCCACACCTGGCGGCAGCCACCTCAGCCCGGCAACCCGCCACGCCGCTCAGCCGAACCTGGCGGCAGCGCCCTCAGCCCGGCAACCCGGCACGCTGCTCAGCCGACGCCGGCGGCGTCCATGCCGCGCAGTTCCTTCTTCAGCTCCGAGATCTCGTCGCGGAGCCGGGCCGCCACCTCGAACTGCAACTCCCGCGCAGCGCCCAGCATCTGGTCGTTGAGCTGCTGGATTAGGTCGGCGAGTTGGGCCCGCGGCATCCCAGCAACATCAAGGCCGCCTCCGGCGTGCGCCCCCACCCCGACCACGCCGGCCGATACACCGCGCCCACCGCGGCCCGGGACGGCGGACTTCCCGCGCGACTGGGAACGTCCCGACCCGCCGATCGGGGGCGAGGACAGCAGCGCGTCGGTGTCCGCGGCCTCGCGCACGAGCTGGTCGGTGATGTCGGCGATCCGCTTGCGCAGCGGCTGCGGGTCCAGACCGCGTTCCCGGTTGTAGGCGATCTGCTTGTCCCGGCGGCGATTCGTCTCATCGATCGCCTTGTGCATGGAGGGCGTAATGGTGTCGGCATACATGTGCACCTGGCCGGAGACGTTGCGGGCGGCCCGCCCGATCGTCTGGATCAGCGAGGTGCCCGAGCGCAGGAAGCCCTCCTTATCGGCGTCGAGGATGGACACCAGCGACACCTCGGGAAGGTCCAGTCCTTCGCGGAGCAGGTTGATGCCGACGAGCACGTCGAACTCGCCCAGCCGCAGCTCGCGCAGCAGCTCGATGCGGCGCAGCGTGTCGACCTCCGAATGCAGGTAGCGCACCCGGATGCCCAGCTCGAGCAGGTAGTCGGTGAGGTCCTCGGACATCTTCTTGGTCAGGGTGGTGACCAGCACCCGCTCGTTGCGTTCGGCGCGCTCCCGGATCTCGTGAACCAGATCATCGATCTGTCCCTTTGTCGGTTTAACGATGACCTCCGGGTCGATCAGCCCGGTGGGACGGATCACCTGCTCGACGAACTCCCCCTTCGTGCGCCCCAGCTCGTAGCTGCCCGGTGTGGCCGAGAGGTAGACGGTCTGGCCGATCCGGTCGACGAACTCCTCGAACTTCAGCGGGCGGTTGTCCATCGCGGACGGTAGCCGGAAGCCGTGTTCGACGAGGGTGCGCTTGCGGGACATGTCGCCCTCGTACATGCCGCCGGTCTGCGGCACCGTCACGTGGGACTCGTCGATGACGAGCAGGAAGTCGTCGGGGAAGTAGTCGAGCAGGCAGTTGGGGGCGCTGCCGCGCTCGCGGCCGTCGATGTGCAGTGAGTAGTTCTCGATGCCCGAGCAGAAGCCGACCTGGCGCATCATCTCGATGTCGTAGGCGGTCCGCATCCGCAGCCGTTGCGCCTCCAGCAGCTTGTGCTGCCCGTCGAGCTCGGCCAGCCGAGCGGCGAGCTCGGTCTCGATGCCGCGGATCGCCCGCTCCATGCGCTCCGGACCGGCTGCGTAGTGCGTCGCGGGGAACACGAACACCTCCTGCACCTCGCGCACCACCTCGCCGGTGAGCGGGTGCAGGTAGTAGAGCCGCTCGATCTCGTCGCCGAACATCTCGACGCGGATCGCGAGCTCCTCGTACACCGGGAAGATCTCGACGGTGTCCCCGCGGGCGCGAAAAGTGCCCCGAGTAAAGGACAGGTCGTTGCGGCTGTACTGGACGTCGACGAGCCCGCGCAGGATCTTGTCCCGCCCGATCTCCTGTCCGACGTGCAGCCGCACCGAACGGTCGACGTACTCCTGCGGAGTGCCCAGGCCGTAGATGCACGACACGGTGGCGACCACGACGACGTCGCGCCTGGTCAGCAGCGACATGGTGGCCGAGTGGCGCAGCCGCTCCACCTCGGAGTTGATCGAGGAGTCCTTCTCGATGTAGGTGTCGGTCTGCGGGACGTAGGCCTCAGGCTGGTAGTAGTCGTAGTAGCTGACGAAATACTCGACGGCGTTGTGCGGCAGCATCTCGCGTAGCTCGTTGGCCAGCTGCGCGGCGAGGGTCTTGTTGGGCGCCATCACCAGGGTGGGGCGCTGCAGCCGCTCGATGAGCCAGGCGGCGGTAGCCGACTTGCCCGTGCCAGTGGCGCCGAGCAGGACCACGTCCTTCTCCCCCGCAGCCAGGCGCCGCTCGAGCTCCTCGATGGCCGCCGGCTGGTCGCCGGCGGGCTCGAAATCGGAAACGACCTTGAACGTCCCGCTGCTGGGGACGATGTCGCTGTCAACGCGCATGCCACCACGGTACGAGCACGCACCGACAACCGGGGCTAGCGCAGCGCCTTGTCCAGGACGTTGACGTCCCAGCTGCCCAGTCGCGGTCGCGGTCGGGTGGACATCAACAACCCCCAGGAGGTGGTGGTGGAGGGGATGGGACGGGCCCGTCCCGCACAACAACGGCGCGCGACTGCGGTTACTGACCGGTATCCGTGGCGGCACACAGGCGGCTCCTGGGCAGGCCGCCTAACGTCGGGCCCCAGCACCCGAGGAGCGACCCGATGACCAACCCTCCTGACCCGCCGACGTCGGCGGCCGAGGACCCGGAACCCGCGCAACCGCCACCGACCGGCACGCCAGCTCCCGAGCCGCTGGCGCCCGCGGCCGGCGGCCCGCTGTCCCAGGCGGAGCCGCCACTGCCCCCGGCGGGCATGCCGCCCCCGGCCGGCCCATCCCCGGGTCCGTACGGCGGTGGCCCGGTACCCGGTTCCGCTCCGTACGGCAGCGGCCCGGTGCCGGGCCCGCCGGGCTACGCCCATCCCGCCTTCGCGCCGGCGCCGCGCGCCCCGCGCGTGCCGTGGGTGAACCCGGCCCGGCGCCTGCACGTAGCCCTCGTGTCGTTCGTCGCCGGGCTGCTGCTGCTCGCCGCCGGTATGACGATCGGGGCCGTCGCCGGCGGCGGCCACCGCGGCGGCTACGAGCGCTTCGGACCTGCGATGAGCAACGAATACGGACCCTACTTCGGCCCTCCGGGCACTTGGCGCCGCGGGCAGCTGCACCCGCGGGCCGCTCCCGTCCCGACTCCGACGGCGCCACCGACGGGCTGATCCGGCGCACCGGCGCGTAGCGCTGCGCCCGTCTGGCAGGCTGGGCGGATGGAGATCTGGCCGGGCACCGCCTATCCACTGGGGGCCACCTATGACGGCTCCGGCACCAACTTCGCGCTGTTCAGCGAGGTCGCCGAGAGCGTCGAACTCTGCCTCTTCGACGGCGCCGGCTCCGAGACCCGGGTGCGGCTCCCGGAGGTCGATGGCTTCGTCTGGCACGCCTTCCTCCCCGGCGTGGAGCCGGGCCAGCACTACGGGTACCGGGTGCACGGCCCGAATGAACCTAGCCAGGGTCTGCGCTGCAACCCCGCCAAGTTGCTGCTCGATCCCTACGCCAAGGCGATCGACGGGCGCATCGACTGGGACGAGTCCGTGTTCGGGTACCACTTTGGCGACCCCGACAGCCGCAATGACGACGACTCTGCCGCGCACATGCCCAAGTGCGTGGTGATCAACCCGTTCTTCGATTGGGGCGTCGACCGCCCGCCGCGACGCCCGTACGCCGACACCGTCATCTACGAGGCCCACGTCAAGGGCATGACCCAGTTGCACCCGGAGGTCCCCGAGCACCTGCGCGGCACCTATGCCGGCATCGCCCACCCGGTGATCATCGATCACTTCATCGAGCTCGGGATCACCACCGTCGAGCTGATGCCGGTGCACCACTTCGTCAACGACTCCACGCTGCTGGACAAGGGCCTGTCCAACTACTGGGGATACAACACCATCGGCTTCTTCGCGCCGGACTCCAAGTACGCGTCGGCCACCTCGCCGGGCAGCCAGGTCCAGGAGTTCAAGGCGATGGTGCGGGCGCTGCACGAGGCCGGCATCGAGGTGATCCTCGACGTCGTCTACAACCACACCGGCGAGGGCAGCCACCTCGGCCCGACACTGTCGTTGCGCGGCATCGACAACGCGGCCTACTACCGGCTGGTCGACGAAGATCAGCAGTACTACATGGATTACACCGGTACCGGAAACTCCTTCAACGTCCGGCATCCGCATTCGCTGCAGCTGCTGATGGATTCGCTGCGCTATTGGGTGACCGAAATGCACATCGACGGTTTCCGGTTCGACCTCGCGGCCACCCTGGCCCGCGAATTCTATGAGGTGGACCGGCTGTCGACGTTCTTCGAACTGGTACAGCAGGATCCGGTCGTGTCCCAGGTGAAACTGATCGCCGAGCCGTGGGATCTGGGTCCGGGTGGATATCAGGTCGGCAATTTCCCGCCGCAGTGGACGGAATGGAACGGAAAGTACCGGGACACGGTCCGCGATTTCTGGCGCGGCGAGCCGGCCACCCTGGGCGAGTTCGCTTCCCGCCTCACCGGGTCGGCCGACCTCTACGAGACTTCCGGTCGCCGTCCGGTGGCGTCGATCAACTTCGTCATCGCCCACGACGGCTTCACCCTGAACGATCTGGTCTCCTACAACGAGAAGCACAATCTGGCCAACGGTGAGGACAACAACGACGGCGAATCGCACAATCGCTCGTGGAACTGCGGCGTCGAGGGCCCGACCGATGATCTGGCTGTGACCGACCTGCGTGAACG
>JAYTRE010000227.1:0-7186 GCA_043746395.1 Pseudonocardiales bacterium | reverse complement strand
GGGATCGCGACGACGGCGGTGCCGTACGCGCACAGCTCCGTCCACACGTCGCCCATCTCCGAGGTGTCAAAGCGCATCCCGATCACAGCGTTGCCCCCCTTGGATCGGGCGTGCTCGAGCATGCGGCCCATGACCTCGTTGCGGCTCTCGGCGAGGTTCTTGGTCATGCCCTGCAGCTCACCACCGAACATCGACTTGAAGCCGGCACCCAGCTGGGAGAAGGCATTGCGGGAGCGGACGGTGAGGCCGAACACCTCACCGCACACCCGCTGGATCTCCCAGCCGGGAATGTCGTTGGTCGTGACTACCAGCATGGCGCCTCGGTTCTCTAGTTGCGGTCGAAGTTCACTGCGGAGTATGCCCGCAGCTTGCCCAGCTGGTGCATCGAGTCGACGAGTCGGATCGTCCCGGACTTCGAGCGCATGACGATGGATTCGGTCTGCACCGAGTCGGCGTAGTAACGCACTCCGCGCAGCAGTTCGCCATCGGTGATTCCGGTGGCGCAGAAAAAGATGTCCTCGCCACTGACCAGGTCGCTGGTGGTCAGGACCCGGTCCAGGTCATGACCGGCGTCGATGGCCCGCTGCCGCTCATCGTCGTCGCGTGCCCACAGCCGGGCCTGGATGGTGCCGCCCATGCACCGCAGCGCGGCGGCGGCGATGATGCCCTCGGGGGTGCCGCCGATACCGAGCAGCAGGTCCACGCCGGTGCCGGGCCGCGCAGCCGAGATCGCTCCTGCGACGTCGCCGTCAGTGATGAAGCGGATGCGGGCGCCGGCCTCGCGCACCTCGCGCACGAGCTGCTCGTGGCGGGGACGGTCGAGGATGCAGACGGTGACGTCCTCGGGGTGGCCGTGCTTGGCCTTGGCAACCCGGCGGATGTTCTCGGCGGCCGGGACGGTGATGTCGATGGCGTCCGCCGCTTCCGCTCCACAGGCGATCTTGTCCATGTAGAAGACGGCGGACGGGTCGAACATCGTGCCCCGCTCCGAAACCGCGATCACCGCGATCGAGTTCGGCATTCCCTTGGCCATCAAGGTGGTTCCGTCGATCGGGTCGACCGCGACGTCGCACTGCGGGCCGGTGCCGTCGCCGACCTCCTCGCCGTTGAACAGCATCGGCGCTTCGTCCTTCGCGCCCTCGCCGATCACGACGACGCCTCGCATCGACACGGTGCCGATCAACGCCCGCATGGCGTCGACGGCCGCACCGTCGCCGCCGTTCTTCTCCCCGCGCCCCACCCAGCGCCCCGCCGCCATCGCGGCCGCCTCGGTGACGCGCACCAGCTCCAGCGCGAGGTTGCGGTCCGGCGCCTGGCGCGGCACCGCCAGGGCAGGGGGGACGTGGCGCCGCCCGGCCTGGGCGCGGGCACTGCCGCCGTCATGGGGTCCGTCAGACATGTCGGGCTTCCTCTCGGCACGTCGGGTTACCGCCATCCTTCCAGAACGGGCGGGGCGACAGGTTCGCCTAACCACACCGCGGCGCCCGGCTGGGCTGCACTAGGATCGCCCGGTGACCTGTAACTGCGCGATCCTGCCGCCGCCGCGCGCCTGAGCGGAGCGCGCTGCCGCGCCGGGACTCGTTCCCCGCGCCTTCTTGCCGCGCTCGGCAGACCGACTCAATCGGATCTCGTCAGGAGCGCACCAGATGCCCGTGTCACAGCGCCTCCGGGCCCGAAGTGGCCTGTTCGCCGTCAGCGGCGCAGCCCTGCTCTGGGGCACCACCGGCGTCGGAGTGCGCATCATCCACGACCGTTCCGGGCTGGCAGCCGTCCCGATCGGCTGCTATCGGCTGGCTATCGCCGCGGTGGCGCTCACCCTCGTGTTCCGCGGCCCGGGGCTGCGCCGGGCCCAGGCTGCGCTGCGCAAACACCGCTGGTCTCTCGTGCTGTCCGGCGCGGGCCTCGGGCTCTATCAGGCGCTGTACTTCATCGGCGTGCAGGACGTCGGGGTCAGCATCGCGACGCTGGTGAGCCTGGCCGTTGCCCCGGTGGCGATCACCGCGGTGACGGCCGTGACCCGGCGCCGGATGCCCACGCCGGGCGCGCTGGCCACGGTGGGCTGCGCGGTCGTCGGGCTCGCCATGATCTCGCTCGCCGCCGGGTCGACCTCGGGTGCCCCGCATCCGCTCGTCGGGGTGTTGGCCTCGCTAGGCTCGGGTCTGGGCTACGCGGCGACGACGCTGCTCAACCGACGACTCACCGCGGACGGCGACCCGCTGCTGCTCACGGCGGCCACCAGCGCGATTGGGGCGCTGGTGCTGCTGCCGCTCGCCCTGCCGTTCGGGATGGCGTGGCCCAGCGACCCGGTCGCCAACGGCTGGCTGATCTACATCGGCATCGTCTCGACGGTCGTGGCCTACGGGTTGTTCTACGCCGGGCTGCGGACCACCCCGCCCGAGGCAGCGGGCGTGCTGACGCTGCTCGAACCCCTCACCGCCGCCGTGCTGGCCGCGTTGCTGCTGCACGAGTCGCTGACGCCGCTGGGGTGGGCCGGTGCGGCGCTGCTGCTCGTCGCGATTGCCGCGCTGTACGTGCGCCGGCCCGAACCCGATCCGCCCGCGCTGTAGCGGCGTCGGGTCGAGACGTGTCCGGAGCCTGGCGAAGCCGGTGCGGCCGGCAGCGCGGAGCCTGGCACCTGCGGGTACCGAAGCCGGCGCGACGCTCGGGCGGCTAAGCGTCCGCGTCCGCGGCCTTGTCCTGTACGGCGATCGCGGCGTCGAGCCGGGAGCTGGCGCCGTCGAGCCAGTTGCGGCATACCTCGACCAGCTTCTCGCCGCGCTCCCACAGCACCAGCGACTCCTCGAGGGGCTGCCCACCGGACTCGAGGCGCTGGACGATCTCGCGCAGCTCGGCGCGGGCCGCCTCGTAGCCGGGTTCGTCGGTCATGGCCATGGTGTGCCGACCCTACTGGGCGAGCGCGTCGAATTCACCGCGCGCGACCCGGATCCGCAGCACGCCGCGGGCCTGCGCCGCGTCGCGGACCACCGTCCCGTCCGGGTGCCGGACGACGGCGTAACCGCGGTCGAGGGTCGCCTGCGGCGAGAGCGCCTGGATCTGGGCTTGGACGTGGCCGAGTTCGGCGCGGGCCGTGTCGATGACGGCCGCGATCCGCCGCCGGGACCGCTCCCGCAGCGCGAGGGTCTCGCTGCGCTCCTGGTCGAGGCGGGTGCGCAACGTCCGGCGCAGCCGCTGGGGCAGGTTGGCCATGAGCTCCGCCTCGCCGGCCAGGCGCCGGCTGACGGCGGCCCGGGCCCGCGCCTGCAGCTCCGTGACCGAGCGCAGCTCGTCGGCGAGATCCGGCACGACGCGCCGGCCCGCGTCCGTCGGCGTGGACGCCGCCACGTCAGCGACGAGGTCCAGCAGCGGCTGGTCGGTCTCGTGACCGATCGCGCTCACCACCGGCGTGCGGCAGGCGGCAACGGCCCGGATCAGCGTCTCGTTGCTGAACGGCAGGAGGTCCTCGATGCTGCCGCCGCCACGGGCGATGACGATGACCTCGACGTCGCGGTCGGCATCGAGGCGCCGCAGGGCGTCGACGACCTCGGTAACCGCGGACGGCCCCTGGGTCGTGACGCTCTCGATCCGGAACTGGGCGCCCGGCAGGCGTCGTCGGGCGTTCTCGACGACGTCACGCTCGGCGGCGCTGGCTCGACCGGAGATCAGCCCGATCCGGCGGGGCAGGAACGGCAGGGCCTGCTTGAGATCGGCCGCGAACAGCCCCTCGGCGCCCAGCAGTCCTTTGAGCTGCTCGAGGCGCGCCAGCAGTTCGCCCAGCCCGACCTGGCGGATCTCGGTGGCGCGCAGGCTGAGGGTGCCCCGCTCGAGGTAGAAGTCCGGCCGCGCCCGGAGCACGACCCGCGACCCCTCGCCGATGCCGTCGCCCAGCACGCCGCGCGCGCACGTCACGGTGAGCGAAATATTGGCGTCCGGATCGCGCAGCGTGAGGAACTGGGTGGAGACACCGGGCCGGCGGGCGAGCTGGGCGATCTGGCCGTCGACCCAGATCTCGCCGAGGCGCGCAATCCACGCGCCGATCTTCTGCGCGACGACGCGCACCGGGACGGGGGACTCCGCCGAAGTCTCCAAGCGGGCCACCACGCGCTACTCGTCGCCGACTGCGTCGAAGGCCGAGGGTTTGCCGGTGCGGGGGCGGCGGACGGTCTTGCGCGGGGGCTCGTCGGGCGCGACGGGATCGCTCGCGAGGCCGAGCTGGTTCGGGCCAGGGTCCAGGTCTGCGGCAACCGGGGGGTCGAAGGTGGCCCAGGCGGGCGGCTCGTCGGTAGGTTCGCTGCGGTTGAGCACCTCGTCCCCGCGTGCGGTGAGCTGCGCATAACGCTGCTGGGCGCGCAGCGACACCTGCAGCGCCGTGCTCAGTGCGAGCATCGGTAGCTCGATCGCCTTGTCCGGGAAATGACGGGCCTCGTCGGTGACGGTGGCAAGCAGGCCGACGGCGGCACGGAACGGGGAGGGCAGCGGCGACATGAGCCCAGCGTGCCGTATCCCCGCGATCCGTACCATCTTCAGGTATGACTTACTCGCAGTCGGCCGCCGCCCCGCCCCGCGGTCGGGTGCTGCTGGCCAAGCCGCGCGGGTACTGCGCCGGCGTCGACCGGGCGGTGCAGACGGTGGAGCAGGCCCTCGAGCTGTACGGCGCGCCGGTCTATGTCCGCAAGCAGATCGTCCACAACCTGCACGTGGTGCAGTCGCTCGAGACCCGTGGCGCGATCTTCGTCGAGGAGACCGATGAGGTCCCCGAAGGCTCGATCGTGGTGTTTTCCGCACACGGCGTGGCTCCGGAGGTGCACGAGCAGGCGGCAGCGCGGGGCTTGCGGGCCATCGACGCGACCTGCCCGTTGGTGACCAAGGTGCACCACGAGGTGCGCCGCTTCGCCAACAACGACTTCGACATCCTGCTCATCGGCCACGAGGGACACGAGGAGGTCGTCGGCACCAGCGGGGAAGCCCCCGAGCGCATCAGCATCATCGACGGGCCGGTCGACGTCGCACGCGTCGAGGTCCGCGATCCGGCCAAGGTCGTGTGGCTGTCGCAGACGACGCTGTCGGTGGACGAGACGATGCAGACCGTGGACGCGCTGCGCGAGCGGTTCCCGCTGTTGCAGTCGCCGCCGTCCGACGACATCTGCTATGCCACCCAGAACCGGCAGGCCGCGGTGAAGACGATCGCGCCGCAGGTCGAGCTGTTCCTGGTGGTCGGTTCGGCGAACTCGTCGAACTCGGTGCGGATGGTAGAGGTGGCCGCGGCGGCGGGCGCTCGCGCCGCGCATCTCGTCGAGAACGCCGCCGGGATCGACCCGTCCTGGCTGGAGGGGGTGAGTTCGGTGGGGCTTTCCTCCGGCGCCTCGGTGCCCGAGGAACTGGTGCGGGAGGTCGCCGACTGGCTCGCGAGCCGCGGCTACGGTGACTTGCAGGAGGTGAGTCACACCGAGGAGCGGTTGACGTTCGCACTGCCGCAGGAGTTGCGGCGGGACCTGCGCGAGGCGCGTCGTGAGGAGTCCGGGCGGCGCTAACGCCGGGCGATGAGCCGGATGCCGGCGATGATCAACACGGCCGCGGTGGCGCCGGCGATCGCCGGAAAGCCGTAGACGAGCCAGTTGGTGGCTGCGTCGAGGAGCACGGCCCGGTCGTTGAGTCCGTTGGAGCGCAGGTACAGCATGGCTCCCGAGGCGCCTGAGTAAACGATCGGCGGCGCGACGACGATCGGGAACATCGCCGACCGGCGCACCACCAGGATCGCGACCACGGACGCGACCACGATGCCGATATTGAAGCCGCCGCGAGCGGCGGCGCCGCTGATCGTGTCGATGAGCGCGCCGGCGCCGGCGATGGTGAGCAGGACGAGCAGGGCAGCCCAGCCGGGCAGACCCCGTTCCTGTACTACCGGCCGGCTATGGGGCAGCCGAGAGTCCGCAGGTCCGTCGGCCGCTGGAATCCGGTCTGCCTGCGGAATCCAGCTGGAGCCCGGAGTCCCGCTGGCCTCCGGGCGGGCGCCGCCGTCGGGTGCCCGTCGTCTCAGCGAGGCGCGTGATCGCAGGCTGCGCGGGCTCGGCCCGCGCGGATCCAGTTCAACGGGCAGCGGCTGACCCTCGGGGGGCAGCGCGGGGGACCGTACCGAGGTCGCCGGGCCCCAGCCCTCGTCGCCGAGCGTGCCACCGGAGTAGCCAGGAGGGGTCGGAGCGTTCACCACCGGGGGTGTCCCTCGTCTCGTCGGCGGCACGTGCCGCGCAGCGCGTCAGCGATTGCTGCCGTTGCCGAAACGGTACCCGCCGGCATCGGGCACCCGCTGGTGGGCGCGCGGGAGGCTCACCGCCGCCGCTCGGCACCGACCGCCGCCGACACGGGCAGTTCGGCCTGGTCCGCGGAGACCCGCTGCTTGGGCAGCGCGACGACGCGTTGGTCGGCAAATTCCGGCGCCTGGGCCGTGCGCGCGGTCTCCAGCAGTTGGGTCGGGGCAGCGATGGTGTCCGCCGGATCCACCACCTTGAGCTCGGACATCCG
This sequence comes from Pseudonocardiales bacterium, assembly GCA_043746395.1. Taxonomy (GTDB): domain Bacteria; phylum Actinomycetota; class Actinomycetes; order Mycobacteriales; family Jatrophihabitantaceae; genus JAYTRE01. The sequence continues at coordinate 670 of JAYTRE010000227.1, read as the reverse complement.
CCTGGCGGTGACCAGGACCCGGCTCTCCAGGGAGGAGACGGTTTGGTTGTAGGCGCCCACGGCCCCGCCGATCGCCCGCCCCAGCTTGTCGATGTGCCCGCCCATCGTGGACAGGCGCTGGTAGAGCTCGCGCCCCAACTGGTGCACTTCGGCGGCGTTGGCGGCAAGGGCATCCTGGCGCCAGGTGTAGGCGACGGTGCGGAGCAGCGTGATGAGCGTCGACGGCGTGGCGAGCACGACATTGCGGGCAAAAGCGTGCTCGAGCAACGTCGGATCCTCACGCAGCGCGGCGTCGAGGAAGGCGTCGGCGGGGACGAAACAGACGACGAACTCCGGCGAGGGCGTGAAGTGTTCCCAGTAGGCCTTGGCGCCCAGGGAGTCGATGTGGTCGCGCAGGTGCCGGGCATGCGCCTTGAGCCGGGCGTTACGGGTGGGTTCGTCCTTGGCCTCCATGGCCTCCAGATAGCCGCTGAAGGCCACCTTGGAGTCGACCACCACGTTCTTGCCGCCCACCAGCTTCACGACCAAGTCCGGGCGAAGCACCCCGTCTGCGCTGGTGGCCGAAGCCTGCGTGACGTAGTCGATGTGCTCGGTCATCCCGGCAGCTTCGACCGCACGCTCGAGCTGGAGCTCGCCCCAGCGGCCGCGCACCTGAGGGGCCCGCAGCGCG
>JAYTRE010000226.1:0-1592 GCA_043746395.1 Pseudonocardiales bacterium | reverse complement strand
GATCGACTCGGCGTCGCTCGCCGCCGTCGGTTCGGCCGTGCCGGGACGGATCGTGGTCGTCATCAGGTGCCTCTCCGCTGCGCCGGTCGTCGTCGCGTGATGCCGGTGGTCGTCTCGGCCCACCGTAGGTCACCGCATCGGCACTCGCGAGCCGACGCAGGTTTGTCATGATGGTCGCCGGTGCGTATCTGCGCACCTACCGGGGAGAACGGGAGCTGGCGCGCATGCTGCGGATCGGCAGCCGCACCTTCGGGCCGGGAGCGCTGGCCGTCATGGCGATCGTCAACCGCACCCCGGACTCCTTCTACGACCGGGGCGCGACCTACGCCTTCGGTGCGGCAATCGAGCGGGTCCACCGGGTCGTCGACGAAGGCGCCGACCTGCTCGACGTGGGTGGGGTGAAGGCCGCCCCGGGCGCGGAGGTCGATGCCGTCGAGGAGATCGACCGGACTGCGAGCTTCGTGGCCAAAGTGCGCGAGCTCTACCCCGACCTGCCGATCAGCGTGGACACCTGGCGGCACGAGGTGGGGCGGGCGGCCTGCGCGGCGGGGGCGGACCTGCTCAACGACGCATGGGGCGGGGTGGATCCGCTGCTGGCCGAGGTGGCCGCCGAATACGGTGCCGGGCTGGTCTGCACCCACGCCGGCGGGCTGGCGCCCCGCACCCGTCCGCATCGGCTCGCCTATGCCGACGTCATGGCCGACGTCCTGGCCCGGACGACCGCCCTCGCCGAGCGGGCCGCTGCCTTGGGCGTGGCCGCTGACCGGATCATGATCGACCCGGGGCACGACTTCGGCAAGAACACCTACCACTCCTTGGAGGTCACCCGGCGCCTGCCCGAGATGGTCGCGACGGGGTGGCCGGTGCTCGTCTCGGTGTCCAACAAGGACTTCGTCGGGGAAACGCTCGGGCTCGCCTTGGACGACCGCCTCCTCGCGACGCTGGCCACCTCGAGCGTGTGTGCGTGGTTGGGTGCGCTGGTGTTTCGTGCCCACAACGTCGGGCCGACCCGGCAGGCCGTGGACATGGTCGCCTCCATTCGTGGTGAGCGCCCGCCGTCGCGGGCCGTGCGCGGGTTGGCGTAGCGGGATGCGGGCCGCGGCTCGGCAGTGGTTCGACAGCCACACCCACGAGCACACCGACTATGCGCTCGGGGCGCTGCTGACGGGCAAATCGGCGCAGCAGCTGCAGATCAGCGTCGTCATTCCTGCGCACAACGAACAGTCCACCATCGCGGCGATCATCGAGTTGATCCGTGACGAGCTCGTAGACGGCACCGGCCTCGTCGACGAGGTCGTCGTGATGGATTCCCTGTCGAGCGACGGGACTGCTGCTGCCGCCCGCTCGGCCGGTGCGCGCGTGTTCGGCGTCGGGGAAGTGCGGCCCGAGCTGGGTGTGTACCCCGGCAAGGGGGAGGCGCTGTGGAAGTCGCAGTTCGTCGCGATGGGTGACCTGCTCGTGTTCATCGACGCGGACCTGACCGAATGGGGCCCGCACTTCGTCACTGGGCTGCTCGGACCGCTGCTGAACTCGCCGGACGTCCTGCTGGTGAAGGGGTTCTACGACCGGCTGGCCGACGACGCCGCGCCCGG
>JAYTRE010000225.1:0-4297 GCA_043746395.1 Pseudonocardiales bacterium | reverse complement strand
GAACAGATGTCGGCACTGGCGATGGCGATCTTCCTGCGCGGCCTGTCGGCTGCCGAGCTAGCGCGCTGGACCGCCGCGATGATCGCCTCGGGCGAGCGGCTGGACCTGTCGGCGGTGCTCCGCCCGACCACGGACAAGCACTCCACCGGCGGGGTGGGCGACAAGATCACGCTGCCGCTGGCGCCGCTCGTCGCTGCGTGCGGAGCTGCCGTGCCACAGCTGTCGGGACGCGGGCTCGGCCACACTGGGGGCACCCTGGACAAGCTGGAGTCGATCCCCGGCTGGCGCGCCTCGATGAGCAACGACGATTTCGTGAAGCAGCTCAACGAGGTCGGTGCGGTGGTCTGCGCCGCGGGCGACGGGCTGGCTCCGGCCGATCGCAAGCTCTACGCGCTGCGGGATGTGACCGCCACGGTCGAGTCGATCCCGCTGATCGCGTCGTCGATCATGAGCAAGAAGATCGCCGAAGGGTCGGCGGCGCTGGTGCTCGACGTGAAAGTGGGCACCGGCGCGTTCATGAAAGAGGTCGGCTCAGCGCGGGAGCTGGCCATGACGATGGTCGGGCTGGGCGCCGCGCACGGGCTGCGCACCGTCGCGGTGCTCACCGACATGTCCACGCCGCTCGGGCGCAATGTCGGTAACGCCCTCGAGGTAGGCGAGTCGCTCGAGGTGCTCGCCGGAGGCGGCCCGGCCGACGTGGTCGAGCTGACGCTGGTGCTTGCGCGCGAGATGCTGGCCGGTGCGGGCCTGACCGACGTCGATCCGGCTGACGCGCTGCGCGACGGGCGGGCGATGGACGTCTGGCGGCTGATGATCGCCGCGCAGGGCGGTGACCCGGGCGCGCCGCTGCCCACCGCGCGCGAGAAGCACGTGATCACCGCGCCGTCGGCAGGGGTGCTCACTCGCCTCGACGCCATGGCAGTGGGCGTCGCCGCGTGGCGCCTGGGTGCCGGGAGGGCCCGCAAGGAGGACGCGGTGTCGGCCGGTGCCGGCGTCGTCATGCTGGCCAAGCCCGGTGACGTGGTGCGTGCCGGGCAGCCGCTTCTCGAACTGCACGCCGACGACGCCGCCCGCTTCCCCCGCGCCCTGGCCGCCCTCGACGGTGGCTACGACCTCGGGGCGAGCGCCCCGGTGCGTCCGCTGGTGATCGAGCGCATTGGCTGAGGGTGCCGGCCTGTCGTGACGGGTCACCCGGCCGGCCCACGCGTGTCAGCCGTCGGCGCTGAACTCGGCCACCGCGATCGCCGTCATCGCGACTCCGAGCGCCGCGACCACCGCCACGCACACCAGCGTGGGCACCGGCCAGCCGGCCCATGTGATCGCCGGGTCGAGTCGGGCGCGGGTCGCCGCGGACAGCTGCAGGTGCCCGAAGACGAGCCGGCGCATGGGGTCGACGGCGTAGGTGAGCGGGTCGATGCGATTGAGCACCGTGAGCCACGTGGGCAGGCCGGTGACCGGGAACATCGCGCCGGAGATGAAGAACAGCGGCATGACGAGCATCTGGGTGAGGGCCATAAACGACTGGATCTGCTTGATCCGCACGGCCACCATCACCCCGAAGGCCGTCAGCGTGAACGCCAGCAGTGCCTGCAGCGCGAAGACCCCGAGGATGAGAGTCGGTGCGTAGGGCACGCCGACCAGCCCCGCCAGCGCGATGACGAGCGCACCCTGGAAGGTCGCCACCGTGGCCCCGCCCAGGCATTTGCCGATGACGATCGAGCTGCGGCGGATGGGCGCGACGAGCATCTCGCGCAGGAACCCGAACTCGCGGTCCCACACGATGGACGCGGCCGAGAACATCGCGGTGAACAGCACCGACATCGCGAGGATGCCGGGGTACAGGAAGGTGCGCAGGTTCAGGCCGCCGGTGCCGGCCGAGGCGATGCGCGAGAGGCCGGTGCCGAGCACGAACAGGAACAGCAGCGGCTGCACGAGAGCGGTCGCCATGCGCAGCCGATCGCTGGCAAAGCGCACCACCTCCCGCTCCCAGACGATCTTGATTGCCCGTAGCTCGCTGCGGGTGGACGATTGCGGTACGCGCACCCGCGCGATCTCGACAGTCGTGGCCATCACCGGTTCCTGCCGAACATCGCCGCCGTGTGACGCATCCGGTCTGACGCACCGGCTTCGGCATCGCGGATCGTCGTGCCGGTGTAGGACATGAAGACGTCGTCGAGAGATGGCCGCGCCACGCTCACTGAGCGGATCGTGATGGGCAGCTCCGCGAACAGGCGTGGGACGAATTGCGCGCCCTGTTCGACGCCGAAGGTCACCGCGCCCTCGGCGATGGAGGCGGTGATGCCGAAGCTGCGCTCCAGCGCGGCGAGCGCGGCGGCGTCGTCGTCGGTGCGAATCTGGATGCGGTCCTTACCGATGCTGGCCTTGAGATCCTCCGGGGTGCCCTGCGCGATCACCCGCCCGTGATCCATGATCGCGATGCGGTCGCAGAACTCGGCCTCGTCCATGTAGTGCGTGGTCATGAAGATGGTAATGTCCTCAGCCTTGCGCAGCTCGGCAATGTAGCTCCAGATCGAGGCCCGCGTCTGCGGGTCCAGCCCGACCGTGGGCTCGTCGAGGAACAGCACGCGCGGTGAGTGCAGCAGGCCCCGCGCGATCTCGAGGCGGCGCTTCATGCCGCCGGAGAAGGTGCTGACCTTGCTGCCGCGCCGATCCCAGAGCCCCACCATGTCCAGCACTTGCCGCAGCCGCGCGTCCAGCCCGTCACGCGGCATCCCGTACAGCTCGGCGTGCAGCCGCAGGTTGCGCTCAGCGCTGAGGTAGGTGTCCAGCGTGGTGTCCTGAAACACCAGCCCGATGTTGCGCCGTACCGCGTCGCGTTCGGCGACGACGTCGTGGCCGGCGACCGTGGCCTGGCCCGAGGTGGGTTTGAGCAGGGTGCACAGCACGCTGATCGTCGTGGACTTGCCAGCGCCATTGGGGCCGAGGAAGCCGAACACCTCGCCGGTGGCCACGTCAAGATCGATGCCGCGGACGGCCTCCACCTCGTCGAAGCGTTTGACCAGGCCGCGCACGGACACCGCTGTCGAGTGCATGCGTTCCTCGATTCGAACTCCACCGAACTTTCGCGAAATCGTTTGCCGAGCTAACTACTACCACGGTATGCGGCTCCTGTCCGCCCCGCCGCTGTGAGCTCGCCCAGTAGCGTGAGGGGATGCCCACCACGCTGACCCCCGACGCGATCCGGCGGGCCCCGAAAGTCCTGCTGCACGACCATCTCGACGGCGGTCTGCGCCCCGCCACGATCATCGAACTGGCCGCCGAGCGCGGTTACCTGGCGCTGCCTAGCACCGATCCCTTCGAGCTGGCCGCCTGGTTCCGCGACGCCGCGGACTCCGGCTCGCTGGAGCGTTACCTGGAGACCTTCGCCCATACCGTCGCGGTCATGCAGACCACCGCGAGCCTGACGCGCGTCGCGCGGGAGGCAGTGGAGGACCTCGCCGAGGACGGCGTCGTATATGCCGAGATCCGGTGGGCGCCCGAGCAGCACACCGACTCCGGGCTGAGCCTCCAGGAGGTCGTCGAAGCGGTGCTGGCGGGCTTTCGGGCTGGCGAGGCCGCGGCCGCCGAACGGGGGCAGCGCATCCGCGTCGGCGCCATCGCCACGGCGATGCGGCACGCCGCCCGCTCGCGGGAGATCGCCGAACTCGCCGTCGCCTTCCGGGACCGCGGCGTGGTCGGCTTCGACATCGCCGGGGCCGAGGCGGGCTTCCCGCCCACCCGCCACCTCGACGCGTTCGAGTACCTACGCCGGGAGAACTACCACTTCACGATCCACGCCGGAGAGGGGTTCGGGCTGCCCTCGATCTGGGAAGCGATCCAGTGGTGTGGCGCCGACCGGCTCGGGCACGGAGTGCGGATCGTCGACGACATCACCGCCGCCGGGACCCTCGGCCGGCTGGCGCAGTACGTGCGGGACAAGCGGATCCCGCTCGAGATGTGTCCGTCGTCTAACGTGCAGACGGGCGCGGCGAAGTCGATCGGCGAGCACCCCATCGGCACCCTGCGCCGGCTGCACTTCCGGGTCACCGTCAACACCGACAACCGGCTGATGAGCGGCACGTCCATGTCGCGGGAGCTGACGCTGCTGGCCGAGGCCTTCGGCTACGGCTGGGCTGATCTGCAGTGGTTCACCATCAACGCGATGAAGAGCGCCTTCCTCCCCTTCGATGAGCGGCTCGACCTCATCACCACCGAGATCAAGCCGGGGTACGCGGCGCTGCAGGCCTAGGGCCGCTGCAGCAGGCCGAGCGCCTGCTTCTCGCGGAGCACGGTGAGC
>JAYTRE010000224.1:0-3226 GCA_043746395.1 Pseudonocardiales bacterium | reverse complement strand
ACGACGGTGTTGGTCGAGGTGTCGACCGCGACCACCGAAGGTTCGTTGAGCAGGATGCCGCGACCCCGCGCGTAGACCAGCGTGTTCGCCGTCCCGAGGTCGACCGCGAGGTCCCCACCCAGCAGGTCACCACCGCGCTGAGACACCGACGACAGTCGGGCGAACGGGGCGAACGTCACGGCGCGCGGAGCCTCCTGACGGTTCGCCGAGGATCACAAGGGTGTGCCGCGATCGTAGGGTTCACGGCGCGCGAATCCCGGTTCCGACGCGCGGTTGCGGCGGGGCCAACGGCAGGTGCCGGGGCGTCAGCGCAGGCCAGGGAACCAAAGGTCGATCTCGCGCTGCGCGGACTCGACCCCGTCCGATCCGTGGACGAGGTTCTGCTGGACGGCCAGCCCCCAGTCGCGGCCGAGGTCGCCGCGGATCGTGCCCGGTGCGGCGGCGGTCGGGTCGGTCGCCCCAGCCAATGACCGGAACCCCTCGATGACGCGCTGGCCCTCGACGACGACCGCCGCAACCGGCCCGGAGGACATGAACTCGACGAGCGGTTGGTAGAACGGCTTGCCCCGGTGCTCCGCGTAGTGCGCGGCGAGCAGCTCGCCGCTGGCGACCCGCAACTCCAGCGCCACGAGCCGGTAACCCTTGGCCTCGATGCGAGCGATGACCTCGCCGACGAGGCCGCGGGCGACGGCGTCGGGCTTGACCAGGACGAGGGTCCACTGCAGGGGGGTTTCGGTCACGTCGGGCAGCGTATTCGATGCGCCCGGTTCGGCTGGGCACCCAGGCGGGCGGGATTGGGTATCTTCGCACCACCATGACGGAGCTTGAGCGGTCGGCAGTCGTGATCGAGGACGACGAGCAGATCAACGCGCTGCTGGTCGAGCTGCTGCAGCAGAGCGGGTTCGACGTCACCCCCGCTGCCACCGGGGTCGACGGCCTCAGCGCGGTGCGCGAGGTCGGTCCGGACCTGGTCACGCTGGACCTCAACCTCCCTGACCTCGACGGCATCGAGGTGTGCCGGCGCATCCGCGACGTCAGCGACGCTTACGTGATCATGCTCAGTGCCCGTCCCGACGAGGTGGACCGGCTGATGGGCCTGGAGATCGGCGCCGACGACTACCTCACCAAGCCCTTCAGCCCCCGCGAGCTGAGCGCCCGGATCAACGCGATGCTGCGTCGGCCGCGCCGGATCGCTGCCGGCGTCGCGGCCGAGGCCGAGACGACGGTGCGCCGCCTCGGCGGGCTGGAGGTCGACGTCGAGGCCCGGCTCGCCGCGCTGGACGGCGTGGAGCTCGACCTGACGCGCACGGAGTTCGAGCTGCTGGCCACCATGCTCGCCGCGCCCCGGCGGGTGTGGGCCCGCAACACGTTGCTGCGCACGGTGTGGGGTAACGAGTGGGTCAGCGACGGGCATCTGGTCGAGGTGCACATGGGCAACCTGCGCCGCAAGCTCGGCGATGACGCGCGCGGCGGGCGCTTCATCCGCACCGTCCGGGGCGTCGGGTACCGGCTCGGGACCGGGTGAGGTGGCCGCTCTCCCGGACCCCGAGCTCGTGCGCGTCGCCGATTCCGGTGAGGCAGCGCGGCTGCGGGTGCTCGCCGACTACCTGGACGGGCAACCGGAGACGACGCGGCACCTCGCCGGCCTTTGCGAGATCGCAGCGCTGGTGTGCGATGTTCCCGTCGCCACGGTGAACCTCATCGGCGCTCAGGTTTCACACCAGCTCGCCGCCTACGGCCCCGCCGGGGGCAGCTGTAGCCGGGGCGACTCGATGTGCGCGCTCGCGATCGCCGCGGGCGAGGACCTGGCCGTCGCGGACGCCAGCCGGGACCCGCGCTTTGCGACCAACCCGTGGGTGGACGGACGCCTCGGCCAGGTGCGCTGCTACGCCGCGAGCCCGGTGCGCACCCCGGCCGGTCACCTGCTCGGCAGCATCTCCGTGTCCGACGAGGTGCCGCGGGAGCTGTCAGCGCACCGTCTCAGCGTCCTGGCGAAGGTGGCCCGACAGGTCGAGGACGTGCTCGAGCTGCACCTGCGCGGCAAGCGGCTGGAGCGGTCGGTCGCCGAGCTGCAGCGCTCCCACGGCCAGCTCGCGGCCTTCGCGGGCGAGCTCAGCCACGACCTCAAGACCCCCTTGACCGCCACAATCGGGTTCGCCGAACTGCTCGAGGAACTGCCCGCGGTGGCCACCGACGCCACCGCCCTCGCCTTCGCGCAACGCTGCAGCACATCGAGCAAGCGGATGCTCACCATGATCGACGAGATGCTGGCTTATGCGAGTTTCGGCGGCGCGCTCAACCGCTGCGCGGTGCCCCTCGACGACGTCATGGCCGAGGTCGTCGGCGACCTCGGCGCGGCCGCCGCCGTCGCCGAGATCAGCTGGAGCGGGGTGGACGTCGTCGCCGACCGCGCGCAGCTGCGGGTGCTGCTGCAGAACCTGGTCGACAACGCTGCCCGCTACGGCCGGCCCGGGCCCCGCACCCACGTCGAGGTCCGCTCGATCGCGACCGCCGACGGGGTCGAGATTGTGGTTGCCGACAACGGCACCGGGATCCCGGCGAACCGGCGAGCGGACGTCCTGGTGCCGCTCACCCGGCTCCGCCGGGACATCCCGGGCACCGGCCTGGGCCTGGCGATCTGTGCCCAGATTGCCAGCGCGCACGGCGGCACGCTGGACATCGGCGCCACGCCGGGCGGCGGCACGACCGTCACCGTCCGGCTGCCGCGCTGACGCTCAGGTCACCGCACGCGCTCAGGTCACCGCGGGCGCGCGCAGCAGTCGCTCGACGCGGCCCAGCAGCTCCCCCGGGCTGAACGGTTTGGACAAGAAATCGTCGGCCCCGGCCCGATAGCCGGCCTCGACGTCGGCTACGGCGGACTGGGCGCTGACCAGGAGCACCGGGCAGTCTCGGTACCGCTCGTCAGATCGCAGCGCCTCGCAGACCGCGAGACCGCCCAGGTCGGGCATGTCCACGTCGAGCACGACGGCGGCTGGAGTGGCCGTGGCCATTGCGTCCAAGGCGGCGTGCCCGCCGCGGACCCCCTCGGTGGCGTATCCCGCCCTCGCGAACGTCGCGAGAATCAAGTCGCGGACGTCGTCATCATCGTCAACGACGAGCATTCTGTTGTCATTCATGGTCCCCGTGCCCCCCGGTCTTGACTGGCGGCCCCCGCGGCCACCAGCCGTTACCTTGCCACCCACGCGGGCGACGGGACCCCCGTCAG
>JAYTRE010000223.1:0-1607 GCA_043746395.1 Pseudonocardiales bacterium | reverse complement strand
GCGGTGGCGGGTGTTGGGTTCGAACCAACGTAGGCTGAGCCGACGGTTTTACAGACCGTTCCCTTTGGCCACTCGGGCAACCCGCCATGCCACCGATTCGCTCCGGCGACGGTTGGGAAGCCTACCCGACGCGGCTCGGCACGGTGCCGCCGCTGGCGATACGGTCGAGGCGCGCAGCACGCCCCAGCACGAGCAGCCCGACAGCAGGAGGTAGTCCCGTGGCCGATCCGTCGTTCGACGTCGTCAGCAAGATCGACCGTCAGGAGGTCGACAACGCTCTCAACCAGGCCAGCAAGGAGTTGTCGCAGCGCTTCGATTTCCGCGGCACCAACGCCTCGGTCGAATGGTCCGGCGAGTTGGGTGTGACGATCAAGGCCGACACCGAGGACCGGGCGAACGCCGCGCTCGAGGTGTTCAAGGAGAAGCTCGTCAAACGCTCCATCTCGCTCAAGGCACTGGATGCCGGAGAGGCCAAGGCTTCCGGAAAGCAGTACGTGATCGCGTCCACGCTCAAACAGGGCATCGACTCCGACGAGGCGAAGAAGATCGCCAAGCTGGTGCGCGACGAGGGTCCGAAGGGCGTGCAGGCGCAGATCCAGGGCGACCAGTTGCGCGTGTCGGGCAAGAAGCGCGACGACCTGCAGGCGGTGATCGCCCTGCTCAAGGGCAGTGACCTCGGCGTTGCCCTCCAGTTCACCAACTACCGATGAGCTGCCGCGCACGCGCCGCGGCGTCGACCTCCTGGGTCGCCCGGTGAAGGGGATCGTCCTGGCCGGCGGCTCCGGCAGCCGCTTGCACCCGATCACCCGGGCCGTCAGCAAGCAGCTGCTGCCGGTCTACGACAAACCGATGATCTACTACCCGCTGTCGACGCTGATGCTGGCCGGCGTGCGCGAGATCCTAATTATCACGACCCCCCACGACCAGGAGCAGTTCGTCCGGCTCCTCGGCGACGGCAGCGAGCTGGGGCTGCAGCTGAGCTACGCGGTGCAGCCGGAGCCCAACGGGCTGGCTGAAGCGTTCCGGATCGGCGCGGCCCACATCGGCGCCGACACCGCCGCCCTCGTGCTGGGCGACAACATCTTCTACGGACACGGCCTGGGCGGTCAGCTGGTCGAGGCAGCTGGGCTGGAGTCCGGCTGCGTGCTGTTCGGCTACCGCGTGCGGGACCCGCAGCGCTATGGCGTTGCCGAAGCCGATGCCGACGGACGGCTGATCTCGATCGAGGAGAAGCCCGCGGCACCCAAGTCCGACCTCGCCGTGACTGGCGTGTATTTCTACGACAACAATGTCGTCTCGATTGCGCGCGAGCTGCGCCCCTCAGCACGCGGCGAGCTGGAGATCACCGACCTGAACAACATCTACGTCGAACGGGGTACTGCCAGGCTTATCGACCTGGGGCGGGGCACCGCCTGGCTCGATACCGGCACGCACGACTCGCTGCTGTCGGCAGGACAGTTCGTGCAGGTACTCGAGCAACGCCAGGGCGTCCGCATCGCCTGCCTCGAGGAGATCGCACTTCGGCAAGGGTTCATCGACGCTGACCAGGCCTACCGCCTCGGCGAAGGGCTGGCGAAGTCCGGTTACGGCGAGTACGTCATGGAGGT
>JAYTRE010000222.1:0-3733 GCA_043746395.1 Pseudonocardiales bacterium | reverse complement strand
ACGGGGGAGAGCCACGCCTGGGTGGAGGTCTGGTTGGGCCATTGGTGGCCCTACGACCCGACCAACCGCGGTCCCGTTGGCGAGCGCCACGTCGTGGTCGCCCGTGGCCGGGAGTACGGCGACGTCGCCCCGCTCAAGGGCATCTACCGCGGGCATGGCTCGCACTCGCTCGGAGTGCGGGTCGAGCTCACCCGGCTGCAGTAGCACCACTCGTCGAGCGCCAGGATCGCGCGAACGGTCCCGCCGAGCAGCTGCGGTGCTCCTCGGCGCGTCGTAACCGGCCAGAAACGCGCGGACTGCATGCTCTGGCAATGAGGACCGAGGTTGCGACGGCACGGGTGCGCGTCGGATGCGACTTCACCTTCGACATGCCCGGCCCGGTCGCCACTGTGTTCCAGATCGAGCCGCTCAGCGAACCCCGGCAGCAGCTCCTCGAGCAATCTTTGTCCGCCGTGCCTGGGGGCACGCACGTCGGGTACGAGGACACGTTCGGCAACCGTTGCACGAGGTTGGACGTGCAGCCCGGACCGTTCACGCTGACCTACGACGCGACGTTTGAGGTGTTGCGCGTCCCGGACGACACCGACCTTGACGCGCCTGAGGTTCCCGTCGGCGAGGTCCCCTCCGAAGTCCTGCTCTTTCTCCTGCCGAGCCGCTTCTGCCTGTCCGACGTGCTCGCCGACGAGGCGTGGGAGCGGTTCGGCGGCCTGGCGCCTGGTTGGCGCCGGGTGCAGGAGGTCGTCGAGATGGTGCACAGCCACCTCGAGTTCGGCTACGGAACCAGCTCGCCGACCTACACCGCCGCTGACGCGCTTGCCGCCGGCAAGGGCGTGTGCCGCGACTTTGCGCACCTCGCGATCAGCTTCTGCCGGGCGCTCAACATCCCGGCCCGCTACGTCTTCGGCTACCTGCCCGACATGGACGTGCCGGTCGACCCCGCGCCGATGGACTTCGCCGCCTGGATGGAGGTGTGGCTCGGCGGTCGCTGGTGGACCTTCGACCCGCGCAACAACCAGCACCGTACCGGGCGGGTCGTCATCGGCCGCGGCCGCGACGCGGTGGACGTCGCCATGGTGACGACCTACGGCCCAGCGACGCTCAAGGGCATGAACGTCTGGGCCGACGAGGTGCACGCCTGAACGCCGAGCGCGCGACGGCCCCGGCCGCGGTCGTTCCGCTCGAGGGCGCGGTCCGCTACCGGCTGCGGCAGCGTTTCACCTACGAGTACGACGGACCCGTGCGCGACCTGGTGCACCGCCTCGTGGTCGTGCCGCCTACGGTCCACGGCGACCAGCGGCTGTGCTCGGCGACGCTGGAGGTCTCGGACCCGGCGACGGACGTGCGCTGGCACGACGACGACTTCGGCAACCGCCACTGTGTCCTGCGTCTGGCGACGGTTGCGCCGCGGCTGGAGCTGCTGGTGTCGGTGATCGTCGAGCGGGACGGGTCCAGCGGGTTGCTCCCGCCGCCACCTCGACGCCGCACGCTGGCATCGAGGGCCCGGTTCCGCCTGCCCAGCGCCCTCACCGCGGCGAACGACGACATCGCCGCCCTGGCCAGACGGCATGCGGTGCCGGGAGACGTCCTCGCGAGCGCTGATGCGTTCTGTGCACTCGTGCGGGAGCGCATCACGTACGGCTTCGGCGCCACCGACGTGGACACCACTGCAGCCGAGGTGCTGGCTGCCGGGACCGGCGTCTGCCAGGACCAGACCCACCTCATGCTCGCGCTGTGCCGGTCTGCGGGAATCACCGCGCGCTACGTGTCCGGCCACCTCGTCGGCCAGGGCGGCACCCACGCCTGGACTGAGGTGCTCGTCCCAGGCCGAGCGCACGGCGTGGCGTTCGACCCCTGTCACGGGCGGCGGGCCGACGCCCGCTACGTCACCGTCGCCGTCGGCCGCGACTACCGGGACGTGCCGCCCACCTCCGGCAGCTACACGGGCTCGGCCAGAGGTCAGCTCACGACGTCGCGGCTGCTCGAATCCGAGCCCGTCGCCGACAGGTCAACGGCTGGTTGCGCGCTCTGAGCCGGCGCGTCTCGCCCGTTCGCCAGCAGGTCCCGCCAGCGGGCCGGGTCATGCGCAATCGGTGCGGTCTCGTCCAGGAACTGCTCCAAGACCGCGACGAAACGCACCGGGTCGGTCCGGTGCGGCAGGTGGCCTGCGCCGGGTATCTCCTCCAACCGGCAGCCGGGCAGGTCGCGGGCCAGCGCCCGCGCCTGCGCCACCGGCAGCACCCGGTCGTGGCTGCCCCACACCAGCAGCATCGGGATGGCAGCGGTCAGGTACAACCGGTCGCGGCTCGTGACGGACTGGCCACGGACGTCCACCACGCTGCGCAGGGTCCGGAGGAAGGCGGACCGCGTCGAACGGTCGTGCAGCGTCTTCCAGATCCGGATGACTTCCGGGACGTCGTTGTTGTCGAGCACGCCAAGGCGCGCGCCCAGCCCCGCGGCCGCGACGATTGGCCACCGGAGCAACGGGTTGGCGGTCGCCGCGATGGCAAACCCGGCACCGGGAAGCGAGGCCGCCCGCAGCAGCGGCGTTACCTCTGCGCCAAGACCGCCGCTGGCCACCAGCACGAGGCGATCACACAGCTGCGGGTACTGGTAGGCGAACTGCAGCGCGATGCCGCCGCCGAGGGAGTGTCCGACCACGGTCGCGCTTTCGTGGCCCAGCAGGAGGAGCAGGTCGCGCAGCCCGTTGGCGAACCCGCCCAGTGAGTAGTCGGCACGCGGCTTGTCGCTGTCGCCGTGGCCGAGCAGGTCCGGAGCGAGAACCGTGTACCGCCGGGCCAGCAGCGGCACCACGTCCTCCCACGTCGCCGACGACTGCCCGATCCCGTGCACGAGCAGCACCACCGGCCCCTCGCCCGCACGCAGGAAGGCCCGGCGGTAACCGTGCACGACGCGGACCTCCTGGTGGGCTCGCATCTTGCCAACATGCCACGGCCGCGTTTCCCGCAGGTGTCCTGGTGGTTCTTGGCCGCGCCGTCACATGGCGCACGTCACATCGAAAGTCCGGGCCGTGCCCGGCCGACATCGACCGCCGGCACCGTCAGAGGAGCACGGTCGACAGGTTGGTGAGCTCGCGCATGCCGAGCCGGGCGTACATGCGGCGGGCCGCGGTGTTGTAGTCGTTGACGTACAGGCTGACGGTTGGTGCCAGGGCGGCGGCGTGGTGCAGCACGGCGGCCATCGCCGCGATACCGATGCCGCGGCGGCGCAGATCGGGACGTACCCACACACCCTGGACTTGGGCGGTGTGGGCCGACACGGCCCCGATCTCCGCCTTGAAGATCACCTGCCCGCGTCCGTCGTAGCGGGCCAGCGCCCGGCCGGACCGGATCAGCTCGGTGATGCGCTCCCGGAAGAACACCGTCCCGGGCGCCACATGGGGCGAGACGCCCAGCTCCTCGGCGAACATGGCGGCGGCGGCGGGGACGTAGCGCTCGAGCTCGCCGAGTTGTGCGGGTCGGACCTCGCTGTCGGGCTCGACCGACAGCGGGCGATCGAGGACGAGCAGCGGCTGGGTCGGGCGCACACTGCGGGCCGAGCCCCACGACTGCGCCAGGATCGGCCACATGACCGCCACAGCCTCAGCGGCGCCGACGATCGACGTGCAGACCCGGCGTTGCCGGCTCACGAGCTGCGCGAGGGCGACCCACGACCGGGGGTCACCGCCGATGGGCAGCAGGTTGCCCCCGCTGAAGCAGGCACCGACCAGGGTGCC
>JAYTRE010000221.1:0-4591 GCA_043746395.1 Pseudonocardiales bacterium | reverse complement strand
ACCTCGCCGGTGATCTCGTCAGCGATCCGGTGCACCATCTCCAGGCGCTGCGAGACGATCGCCGCGTCGCGGACGGTGACGAGGTCCTCGATCTCCAGCGCCGACAGGGCGTTGGACACCTCGTCCAGACGCGACTTGTACCGCTCCAGTGTGGCGATCGCCTGGTTGGCGCGCGAGAGTAGCTCACCGCTGCGCTCCAGCACGTAACGCCGGTCTCCGACGTAGAGGCTGATGATCCGCATCGACTGCGACACCGAGATCACCGGGAACACGGTCTGGCGGGCGACGCGCTGCGCGGTGCGGTGCCGGGTGCCGGACTCCTCGGTGGGGATCGCCGGATCGGGCATCAGGTGCGTCGCGGCGCGCAGGACGCGCTCTCCGTCGGTGGACAGCACCACCGCGCCGTCCATCTTGCACAGCTCCCGTAGCCGGGTCGCCGAGAACTCGACGTCTAGGGGAAAGCCGCCGGTACACATCTCCTCGACGGCGCGGTCCCAACCGATGACGATCAGGGCGCCCGTGTTGCCGCGCAGGATCCGCTCCAGGCCGTCCCGCAGCCAGGTTCCGGGCGCCACCCGGGCGAGGACGCGCAACAGCTCCTCGCGATCAAATGATGCCACGGCTCTCCCAGCTGGTTGTGGTTCTCGACAAGTGTAGGGTCGCGACCCGCTTGTCCCGTGGCAAATCGGGCAGCGCCGCGCTCAGCCGCCACCGCGGACGGGCCGCAGTACCGGACGGCGACCCTCGCCGGCATGGCTGCTGAGGTTGCCCGCGCTGGTGATCGCCTCGGCCAGGGTGGCGACCGCGATGGTGCGCAGGCCCTGGCTGCTCACCGGGGCGAGCGGCTCGCCGGCATGGGCACCAGGGACGAGCGCCGTGGTGAACCCGAGCCGGGCTGCCTCGGCCAGGCGCCGATCGAGGCTGGGGACGCGGCGGATGTCGCCGGACAGCGACACCTCGCCGATCGCGCAGACCGTGGCCGGGATCGGCAGGTCCCGCGCAGCCGAGGACAGGGCCAGCGCAACTGCGAGGTCGACGGCCGGCTCATGGGCCCCGATGCCACCGACGGTGGCGGCGTACACCTCCTGCTCGGCGTAGCTGAGCCCCGGGTCGTGCCGGCTCAGCACCGCGAGCAGCATCGCGACGCGCGCCGAGTCGAGATCGCTGACCGCGCGTCGCGGTGCACCCCCGCCGTGATTGCGGTTGACCAGCGCCTGTACCTCGGTGACGAGCGCCCGGCGTCCCTCGAGGGTCACCGTGACGCAGGTGCCCGAGACCGCGACCCGCCGATCGGAGAGGAACAGCCCCGACGGGTCGGGCAGGCCGACGATGCCGTCCTCGCGCATCTCGAAGCAGCCGACTTCGTCCGCCGCGCCGAAGCGGTTCTTGGTGGCTCGCACCAGCCGCAGCGACGAATGCCGATCGCCTTCGAAGTGCAGCACGACGTCGACGAGGTGCTCGAGGACCCGGGGGCCGGCGATGGAGCCGTCTTTGGTCACGTGCCCGACCAGCACCGTCGCGATGCCCCGTTGCTTCGCGACGGCGATGAGTGCACCCGCGACCGCGCGGATCTGCGGGACGCCGCCGGCGGCGCCGTCGCATGCGTCGGAGGAGATCGTCTGGACGGAGTCGACGACGAGCAGCCCGGGCCGGACCGCGTCAAGATGGCTCAGCACCGCGCCGAGATCGTTCTCCGCAGCCAGGTACAGGCGCGGATGCAGGTTGGCGGTGCGCTCGGCCCGCAGCCGCACCTGGGCAGGGGACTCCTCACCGGTGACGACCAGCGCGCTCTGATCGCTGCCCGCGGCGAAGCGGTGCGCTACCTCCAGCAGCAGCGTGGACTTGCCGACGCCCGGCTCGCCGGCCAGTAGCACGACCGACCCGGGAACCAGGCCGCCGCCGAGTACCCGATCGAGTTCCGCGACGCCGGTGGGCCGGGCGCGCGCCTCCTCCGGGTCGAGCTCGGCGATGGGGCGGGCGGCACGCGTGACCGGCGCGGGGGCGACGGCGCGCGAGGTGACGGCGGCACCCACCTCGGCGATGGAGCCCCACGTCTGGCATTCGTTGCAGCGACCGACCCAGCGCACCGAGTTCATGCCGCACTCGGTACAGCGGTACTGCGGCTTGCGGGTGGCGCCGGGTCTGCTCACCCGCTGACGGTAGCGCCGGAGTCCGACAGGTTGCGTTCAGCCCGATGGGGGCGCGGACGGGATCACTGACTCGGCGGCAGCGCTGGCCAGCTGCACCGGAACGAAGATCGTCACCGAGCCGGCGTTGGCGAACCTGAAGGTGATCTTCACGGCTTGGGCGGTGTGCAGCACCTCGGTGAGCCCGGTCAGCAGCAGCACCTTCGATGAGGACGGGACTCCGAAGCCGACGCTCCCGCCCGCCGGGATCGAGATCGCGGTGAGCGGGGCCGGAGCCGTGCTGGCCGGGGCAGGGGTAGTCGCGGTCGCGCTGGCTACAGGCGACGAGCCGCTGCCAGTTGACCCGCTCGCCGACACCGACTCGGGTGGCGCCGCACCGATCGACGGGGTGAGCCCGCCTGCGCCGGCGGCATTGGCGTCGGCCTGGTTGGCGAACGCCGCCCAGCCGTGCGCTGCGCTCGTCGTGACCGCGGTGAGAGCGTCGGCGGCGCGCCCGGTGTTCACGAAGACCACGATGAGGGCGGCGTCGCTTCCCTTGGCGTAGAAGACTCCGGTCGGCGGCGCCTTGATCGCGATTTCGCGCAGCTGCATCGTCGCGACGGATGCAGCTGCGAGCGCGTCCATCGCCGGTGTCTCGACGGCGGTGGCAGCGTTCTGCCCCGCGGCGCAGCCAGCACTGAGCAGCGCCACGCAGGCAATGGCGATGCCGACGCCGATGCGCCGCGCGTTGTTCCTGGAGCGCTGCGCAAGCGTCGCTACGTTCACTCGAACCTCTCTCAGCTCGGGACGCGGGCATCGGCGTGGACGGCCACGGCGACCGCTGCACAGCCTAGCGAGCGACGCCATCGTCTTGCGGTGCGGCACCGGCCCCGGCCGCACCTGCCCTATGCGTACGTGGAAGCGGCGCATCGGCCGCCCCGACCAGCGCTGTTTCACGTCCGGTTCGGGCGATGTGCTCCGTGTTACTCTTAACACGTGGAAAGGGGCATGAACATATGACTTTCAAGGTCGGTGAGACCGTTGTCTACCCGCATCACGGGGCCGCGCTGATCGAGGCCATCGAGGAGCGGATTCTCCAGGGTGTGAAGAAGACCTACCTGCGGTTGAAGGTGGCGCAGGGTGATCTCACGGTCCTGGTGCCGGCCGAGAATGCGGACATCGTCGGCGTGCGTGACGTCGTCGGGCAGGAGGGTCTCGACCGGGTGTTCGAGGTGCTGCGCGCCCCGCACACTGAGGAGCCGACCAACTGGTCGCGCCGCTACAAGGCCAACGGCGAGAAGCTCGCCTCCGGCGATGTGAACAAGGTCGCCGAGGTCGTGCGTGACCTGTGGCGCCGTGATCGCGACCGCGGCCTGTCCGCGGGCGAGAAGCGCATGCTGGCCAAGGCTCGCCAGATCCTCGTCAGCGAGCTGGCGCTCGCCGAGGGCACGAACGAGGACAAGGCCGAGATCGTGCTCGACGAGGTGCTGTCCGAGGCCGTGGCCTGAGCTCAGGTTCTCCTCGACAAATGGCGGCGCACGGTCAGTTGACCGTCGCCGCCATACTCGTCGCGGCAGGCGACGGCCAGCGGCTCGGGGCCGGTCTGCCCAAGGCCTTCGTCAAGGTTGCCGGGCGCACGCTCCTGGAGCACGCGACTGCGGTGTTTGCCGGACACCGGGGCGTCCGTGACATCGTCGTCTGCGCTCCGGCCGCTCTCCTGGAGACCGCGGCGGGTCTCGTTCCCGGCGCCGTTGTCGTCTCCGGCGGCAGCTCGCGGCAGGATTCCGTCGCATGTGGCCTGGCCGTGCTCGCCGAGGACATCGACGCCGTGTTGGTGCACGACGTCGCGCGGGCATTCGTCCCGGCCGAGGTGATCTCGCGGGTGATCGACGCGCTGGCCGCGGGTGCGACCGCGGTGGTGCCGACGGTGCCGGTCGCCGACACGATCAGGCGCCGCGACCCCGGCACCGGCGCGCTGGGCCCGACGCTGCACCGAGCGGGCCTCGTCGCGGTGCAGACCCCGCAGGGGTTTCGCCGCGGTGCTCTTGTCGCCGCCCACGCCGCGGCCACTGCTCGCGGTCTCGAAGCTACCGACGATGCCGCGCTCGTCGAGGCGCATGGCGAGTCGGTGACGGCGGTGCCCGGCGCGGAGGAGGCGTTCAAGATCACCCAGCCCCTGGATCTGCTGCTCGCCGAGACTCTGGCCGCGCGGTGACCGAGATCCGCACCGGCATCGGCGTGGACGTGCATCCGATCGAAGCCGGCCGGGCGTGCTGGCTCGCTGGGCTGCACTGGCCGGGCGTCGACGGGTGCAGCGGGCATTCCGACGGCGACGTCGCCGCCCACGCCGCCTGCGACGCGGTGCTGTCAGCGGCCGGGCTCGGCGATCTGGGGTCGGTCTTCGGCACCGACGACCCGCGGTGGTCGGGGGCGTCGGGCGTCACGCTGCTGGGCGAGGCCGTCCG
>JAYTRE010000220.1:0-6107 GCA_043746395.1 Pseudonocardiales bacterium | reverse complement strand
TGTCGCCCGCGTGGAGCTGGGTCTTCACCATCGTCCTGGTTGGCGGCTACCTCGCGTTCACGGTGCTCAAGTCGCTGCGCGCCCAGGCCAAGGGGCTCGCCGCGGACACCATGCAACTCGTGCTCGCCCGCGGCGGGATCATCGCGGTGATCGCCGCGGTCGTCACTGTGTTCGCTAACCAGAACCGCAACCCCAATGCCTACTCCAAGATTGAGGGCCTGCCCTGGGCCGCCGTCATCGCGATCGTGCTGATGATCGTGTGCACGATCGCGCTCAGCAAGACCCTGTGGGGCCGGCACCTGTTCGCGACCGGCGGCAACGCCGAGGCAGCCCGCCGCGCCGGCATCGACGTGGTGCACATCAAGGTCACCGCGTTCACCGTGTGCTCGTCCTTCGGTGCCCTTGGTGGGGTGTTCCTCGCCTCGACCACCCATGCGGTCGATCTTGCCGCGGGCGCCGGCAACACCCTGCTGTTCGCCGTGGCGGCCGCCGTCATCGGCGGCACGTCGCTGTTCGGTGGCCGGGGCAAGCCGCGCGACGCGATCATCGGCGCACTAGTCATCGCGATCATCCCCAACGGCCTGGGCCTCAAACCCAGCCTGCCGGGCCAGTACCAGAACGTGATCACCGGAGGGGTGCTCCTCATCGCCGCGGCGGTCGACGCCCTGTCCCGCAGGCGCTCGCGGTCGCGTTGAGCGAATTCGACCGCGAGGACCGGGCGTGAGGTCGTGACTCGAGCGGAGGCCGCACGCCCGGACGCGATCCGGCGGCACAACCTGAGCCTGCTGCTGACGCAGATCCATCGCGACAGCGCCTTGACCCGGGCCGAACTCACCCAGCGACTCGACCTGAGCCGCTCCACCATCGGCGCGCTGGTCGCCGACCTCACCGACCTCGAGCTGTTGCAGGAGTCGGTACCCAGCGGCGGAGCGCGGGCCGGGCGCCCTTCGCACCTCGTCGGGCCGCGCCCGGACGGACCGTACGCCGCGGCCGTCGACATCGACATCACCCATGTCACGACCGCGGCCGTCGGTATCGGTGGGGCGTTGCTGGCCAAGCACGTGGTCGAGCTGGCCGTGCAACCCAGTTCACCGCAGGTCGTCGCCCGGCACGTGATCGAGTCGGTGATCCGGTTGACGGCGACGTTGCCCGCGGGCTCGTGGCCGGTCGGCATCGGGGTGAGCGTGCCGGGAACGGTCAGTCGCAGCGACGGGGTGGTCGAGTTCGCGCCGAACCTCGTCTGGCGCGACGAGCCGTTCGGCGCGATGCTGGCCGCGCAGGCACCGCCTGGTCTGCCGGTGACGATCGGTAACGATGCCGACCTCGCCGTGCTGGCCGAGCATCTTCGGGGCAGCGGTCGTGACAGCGACGACGTCATCTACCTTCTCGGCCGGATCGGTGTCGGCGCCGGCATCATCGTCAACGGGGCGCCGTTACGCGGGCATGACGGTCACTCCGGCGAGGTCGGGCACAACGTCTTCGACCCCGCCGGGCCGCCGTGCCACTGCGGTAAGCGGGGCTGCGTCGAGTCCTATATCGGGGAGAACGCGCTGCTCCAGCTCGCGGGTCGGCAGCTGACGCATACGGCCGAGCAGGTGGCCGCCGTGTTCGCCGACGCCCGCGCCGGCGACGAACGCGCTGCCGCGGCCATCCGGACCGTGGCCGAGGCGCTCGGGCAGACCGTCGCGAGCCTGGTGAACGTCCTCAACCCGGAGAAGGTCATCCTCGGCGGTTCCCTGGCCGCGGTGCTGGACTTCGCCCCGGGGCAGGTCGCGCGCTCGCTGGAACTACACACCATGGCCACCGTCCGGGACAGCGTGCGGCTGTGCACCCCGGGCTTGGGCGAGGACTCCTCGCTGCTCGGGGCGGCCGAGCTGGCCTTCGCCCGGCTGCTCGCCGACCCGCTCACCAGGCGCTGAGCGCAGCACACCGGCTCAACCCGGCAGGACCTCTACGCCGGCGGCCTGCCGTTCGAACTGCGTGCGGTAGAGGTCGGCGTAGAGCGCGCCGCGGGCCAGCAGGTCCACGTGCGTCCCGCTCTCCACGATCCGCCCATCCTCGACAACGAGGATCCGGTCGGCGTTGAGGATGGTGGACAGCCGGTGCGCGATGACCAGGGAGGTCCGGCCGGTCAGCGCCACGGCGAGCGCGGCCTGCACCGCCGCCTCGCTCTCGCTGTCCAGGTGCGCGGTCGCCTCGTCGAGGATCACGATGGCCGGCGCCTTCAGCAGCAGCCGCGCGATCGCCAGGCGCTGTTTCTCACCGCCCGAGAGCCGGTAGCCGCGGTCACCCACCACGGTGTCCAACCCGTCCGGAAGCGTGGCCACCAGCTCGGCGATCTGGGCCGCCTCGATCGCCTGCCACAGCTCGTCGTCGGTCGCCGCCGGTTGGGCGTAGGTGAGGTTGTCGCGGATCGTGGCGTGGAACATGTGCGCTTCCTGGCTGACGACGCCGATCCGGTCACGCAGCGACTGCTGGGTGACGTTGCGCACGTCGTGCCCGCCGATGAGCACCTGCCCGGAACGGGTGTCGTAGATCCGCGGCACCAGCTGGCTGATCGTGGTCTTGCCAGCGCCCGACGGCCCGACGAGGGCGATGAGCTCCCCCGGCTCGGCCCGGAAGGACACGCCGCGCAGCACGGGCTGGGGCGGGGCGCTGTCGAGCACCGCGACGTCCTCAAGCGAAGCGAGCGAGACCTCGGCGGCGGCGGGGTAGGAGAAGTGGACGTCGACGAACTCGACGCTGCGCGCGTCGCCGGGCAGCGCGACGGCATCGGGAGCGTCGTCGATCATCGGGGTGAGGTCGAGCACCTCGAACACCCGGTCGAAGCTGACCAGCGCGCTCATCACGTCGACCCGTGCGTTGGACAGCGCCGTGAGCGGGCCG
This sequence comes from Pseudonocardiales bacterium, assembly GCA_043746395.1. Lineage (GTDB taxonomy): Bacteria > Actinomycetota > Actinomycetes > Mycobacteriales > Jatrophihabitantaceae > JAYTRE01. Next base: position 3,221 of record JAYTRE010000220.1, on the reverse strand, counting down.
TACAGGCGGGTGAGCAGCAGCGCGAGGGTGACGACGGTACCGGCGGATAGCTCACCCTTGATCGCGTAGTAGCCGCCGAGGCCGTACACCAGGGCCTGCGCGAGGGCGGCCACCAGAGCCAGCGCGACGAAGAAGGCCCGGCCGTACATCGCCGAGGTGATACCGATGTCGCGCACCCGTGCCGCACGGCTGCGGAACGACTCGTTCTCGACGCCCGGCTGGCCGAAGAGCTTCACGAGCAGTGCGCCGGCGACGTTGAAGCGTTCGGTCATTGTCGTGTTCATCGAAGCGTTGAGGTTGTAGGACTCGCGGGTGATGCTCTGCAGGCGGGCGCCGATGCGGCGAGCGGGAATGACGAAGACCGGCAGCATCACCAGCGACAATGCCGTGATCTGCCAGGACAGGGTGAACATCACCGCGGCGGTCAGCACCAGGCTGACGACGTTGGAGACCAGCCCGGACAGGGTCGAGGTAAAGGCCTGCTGGGCGCCGAGCACGTCGTTGTTCAGCCGGCTCACCAGCGCGCCGGTCTGGGTGCGCGTGAAGAAGGCCAACGGCATCCGCTGCACCTGGTTGAAGACCTGAGTGCGCATGTCGAAGATGAGGCCTTCGCCGATGCGGGCGGAGTACCAGCGCTGCGCGAAGGACAGCACGGCGTCCACGACGGCGAGCCCGGCAATCACGAAGGCGATCTGGACGACGACGCGCACGTCGCCGTGTCGGCTGATCTGGTTGATGACCTTCCCGGCAAGTACCGGCGTGGCGACCCCGATGAGCGCTTCTGCGGTCACGATGGCGAGGAACACGAGCAGCTCGACGCGGTAGGGCGCAGCGAAGCGCAGCACCCGCTTCCAGGTGCCTGGAGGTAGCTGCTTGTTGACGACCGAGCTGTCGCTGCGGTGCATCGAACGCAGCGAACGCATCGCCTGCATGGAGTACATCGACATGGGCTACCTCCGCGACGGCAAACGTCCGCAGGGGCCCTGATGTTCCCGGGTCACCGGCCCGGCGGTGGGGCTCAGGCTTCGGCGTCGAGCCCCGTGAGAGCCCGCAGCCGCCGGTACTGGGCGTCGCGCTCGGCGGCCTCCTGCTCGGGCTGAGAGCGGTCGGCGGCGGCCAGCAGCAGCGCCTTGGTCTCGGTGGCGGCGTCGCGTCCCACCGCGAGCAGGGACCGCACCGTGGCCGCCACGGCCTCGTCTAGTTCATCGGTGGGGACGACCGAGCTCGCGAGCCCGATCGCGAGCGCTTCGGTGGCGGGGATGCGGCGCCCGGTGAGGCAGATCTCCGCGGCACGGGAGTAACCGACGAGATCGACGAGACGCTTGGTGCCCCCCAGGTCGGGGACGAGCCCGAGACCGGGTTCGGCCATGGTGAACTGGGCATCGGCGGCGAGGATGCGCAGATCCGCGCCGAGTGCCAGCTGAAAGCCAGCGCCGATCGCATGCCCCTGCACCGCCGCGATCGTCACGATGCTCGGCCGCGACTGCCAGTCGAAGGCGCGTTGCCAGGCCGCAATCTGGGCTGCGGCCGCCTCGGCCGGGCCGGCGGCCAGCGCCAACACGCTCGGTGCGCCCGCGACCCCCTCCGGTGCGAACATGGCGCGGTCCAGGCCGGCCGAGAAGGCCCGCCCAGCCCCGCGCAGCACGACGACGCGGACGGTCCCCGGCAGGTTGTCGGCGAGCAACGCGAGCCCGCGCCAGGTGTGCGGCGTCTGGGAATTCAACCGGTCGGGACGGTTGAGGGTGATTGTTGCGACGTCGCCGGCGAGCGCCAACGTGAGACCGGCCTGCTCGGCCACCCGGCTCAGCCGCGCCGCGATGGTGGCGGCCGGCGTCACGCGCCCTTCGACTTGGCCTTGGCCTTCCCGCGGGTGGCGCCGCCGCGGCCGCGCAGGCTCACGTCGCCCTCGGAAAGGATCCGGTGGACGAACCCGTAGGAGCGGCCGTGGCTCTCGGCCAGTTCACGGATGCTCTTGCCCTTGTCGTAGGCCTTCTTGAGGTCGCTGGTGAGCTTGGCACGCTCCGACCCGGTGATCCGGGCCCCCTTTTTCAGCACGGCCATGGCTGCCTCCTCTTGAGTTGATCCGGGACGCCAGCGCCATCGCTGACGATCTTCTGAGCTTTCATAGCAACGTCGATTCTCGCCCCGCAACACGACGCGGCCATCGCGTGCCGGGCAATCCTCGGGCGAGGAAATTTCGGTGGGAATGCAGGATAACGGCGGGCCTGCCGAGTCGTCTATCCCGTGCCGATCATGGTCTCAGGCCAGGGAGATGAGGTCGCTGAGTTCGGGGCTCCACGAGTCCTCCACCCCATCCGGCAGCAAGATCACCTTCTCTGGGGCCAGCGCCTCGACGGCCCCCTCGTCGTGGGTGACCAGCACGATCGCGCCGGCGTAGGTGCGCAGTGCGTCGAGGACCTGCCCCCTGCTCACCGGGTCGAGGTTGTTGGTGGGCTCGTCCAGCAGCAGCACGTTGGCGGCGCTGGTGACGAGCATGGCCAGCGCGAGGCGCGTCTTCTCTCCGCCGGAGAGCACACCCGCGGGTTTGGCGACGTCGTCGCCGGAGAACAGGAAGGCACCGAGGATTTTGCGCAGTTCGGTGTCGTTGAGGTCCGCGGCGGTCGCCGAGGCCGCGCTGCGCATGTTCTCCAGGATGGTGCGGTCGTGCTCGAGGGTCTCGTGCTCCTGGGCGTAGTAGCCCAGCCGCAAGCCGTGGCCGGGCACCACCTGGCCGGTGTCGGGTTGCTCCACGCCGGATAGCAGTCGCAGCAGGGTCGTCTTGCCCGCGCCGTTGAGCCCGAGCACCACGACGCGGGCGCCGCGGTCCACGGCCAGGTCGACGTCGGTGAACACCTCCAGCGAGCCGTAGGACTTCGACAGCCCAGCCGCGGTGAGCGGTGTCCGTCCGCTCGGGGCCGGGGCCGGGAAGCGCAGCCGCGCCACCTTGTCGTGGGCGCGGACCTCCGCGAGCCCGGCGGAGAGCGCCGCGGCCCGGCGGTCCATCTGCTGCGCCGCGCGCGCCTTCGTCGCCTTGGCCCGCATCTTGTCGGCCTGGCTCCGCAGGGTCTCGATCTTGCGCTCGGCGTTGGCGCGCTCGCGGTGCCGGCGCCGCTCGTCGGTCTCGCGCTGCTGCAGGTAGGTCTTCCACCCGACGTTGTAGACGTCGAGCGCGGCCCGGTTCGCGTCGAGGTACCAGACCTTGTTGACGACCGAGTCGAGCA
>JAYTRE010000219.1:0-2444 GCA_043746395.1 Pseudonocardiales bacterium | reverse complement strand
GCACCGCAGTCGAGATCGCCGCCGCCGTCCGCGCGGGCAGCCGCACCGCCCGTTCGGTGACCCAGGCCGCGCTCGAGCGGATCGAGGCTCTCGACGGTCCGCTCGGCGCGTTCCAGGAGGTGCGCACCATCGCCTCGCTACGTGAAGCGGACGCCGTCGATGACCGCGCGGACAAGCACGCGCTGGCGCTGGCCGGCGTCCCCATTCCCATCAAGGACAACATTCCCGTCGAGGGGGAGCCGATGCGCACCGGCTCCACCGGCAGCGATCCCGCCCCGCAGTTGCGCGACCACGAGATCGTGCGGCGGCTGCGCGCGGCCGGCGCAGTGATCGTGGGCCTGACCCGGGTCCCGGAGCTGTGTGTCTTCGGCGCCACCGACTCCGAATTCGGGGTGACCCGCAACCCGTGGGATCTCACGCGCAGCCCCGGCGGGTCCTCGGGCGGGGCTGCGGCGGCCGTCGCGGCGGGCCTGGTCCCGGTGGCACAAGGCAACGACGGGATGGGTTCGATCCGCATCCCGGCCGCCTGCTGCGGGCTCGTCGGGATCAAGGCCGGGCTCGGCGTCGTCCCCGCCGAGCTCGGCAACGGCTCCTGGTTCGACATGGCCGAGAACGGCCCGCTCGCGACGACGGTGGCCGACTGCGCACTGGTGCTGTCGGTGCTGGCCGCGCGCCCGGAACTGGCCGAGATAGGAAACCCCGGGTCGGTGCGCGTTGCGGTCTCGACGAAGTCGCCGCTTCAGGGGATCCGGGTCGACAAGCACTGGGCCGCCGCCGCGCGGGAGACGGGCGGGCTGCTGCGCGGTGCCGGCCACACCGTGCGCCAGGCCGACCCGCCCTACGGGCAGCTCGCCGGCGTCTCGGAGATCGTGCGCTGGCTGGCCGGGACCGAACTTGACGCACGAACGCTGCGGGACCGCTCGATGATGGCGGCCCGCACCCGCCGACACGCTGCCCTGGGCCGGGCGGCGCTGCGCCTCGGCCTGCCCCACGCCCGCGGCCGGACCAGGTGGCAGGCCAGAGCGGACGCCTTCTTCGCCGAACACGACGTACTGGTGACCCCCACCCTGGCGCAGCCGCCGCTGGCGTCGATCGAGTGGGCCCGGCGGGGCTGGTCGGCCAATGTCTGGGCCAACACCCGCTACGCGCCGTTCGCCGCCCCGTGGAACCTCGCGGGCTGGCCGGCGATCGCAGTGCCCGCCGGCCTGCACCCGGGCGGGACGCCGCTGTCGGTGCAGCTCGTCGCCCGTCCCGGCGGCGAGGCACTGTTGCTGGCGCTGGCCGCGCAACTCGAACGGCTGCGGCCGTGGCCACGGACGGCTCCCGCGCCGCAGCCCGGCTGAGCTCACGTAATCTGGCGGGATGACGACGCGAATCGCGCACTGGATGGACGGGGCCGCCACCGCCGGTACCTCGGGACGCACCAGCCCGGTCTTCAATCCGGCCACTGGGCGCCAGACCGCTCAGGTGGATCTCGCCTCGTCGGCCGAGGTCGAGGCGGCCGTCGCCGGGGCCAAGCAGGCCGCGCGGGAGTGGCGGGCCGCGTCGTTGTCGCGACGTTCGGCGGTGCTGTTCGCGTTGCGCGAGCTGCTCGCCGCGAACGCCGACGAGCTGGCCAAGATCGTCACAGCGGAGCACGGCAAGGTGCTGGCCGACGCCCACGGTGAGGTGGCGCGCGGTCTGGAGAACGTCGAGTTCTCGTGCGGGGTACCCCAGTTGCTGAAGGGCGGTTTCAGCGAACAGGTGTCCACTGGCGTGGACGTGTACTCGATCCGGCAGCCGCTGGGGGTGGTCGCCGGCATCACCCCGTTCAACTTCCCGGTGATGGTGCCGCTGTGGATGGCGGCGAACGCGATCGCGTGCGGCAACGCGTTCGTGCTCAAGCCGAGCGAGAAGGATCCGTCCGCGTCGCTGTACCTGGCGCAGTTGTGGAGCCAGGCGGGGCTGCCCCCCGGTGTGTTCAGCGTGGTGCAGGGCGACAAGCAGGCCGTCGACGCGTTGCTCACCCACCCCGATGTCGCGGCGGTGAGCTTCGTCGGCTCCACGCCGATCGCCCGCTACATCTACGAAACCGGCACTGCGCACGGCAAGCGGGTGCAGGCACTCGGCGGGGCGAAAAACCACATGCTGGTGCTGCCCGACGCCGATCTGGACCTCGCTGCCGATGCGGCGGTCTCGGCTGCCTACGGCGCGGCCGGCGAGCGGTGCATGGCGGTCTCGGTGATGGTGGCGGTTGGCGAGATCGGTGACCCGCTCGTCGATGCGATCGCGGCGCGGCTGCCCAAGCTGCGTATTGGCGACGGGGCCGACCCCGACTCGGAGATGGGTCCGCTGATCACCGCCGAGCATCGGGATCGGGTGGCCGGCTACATTGCCGCCGGAGCGAACAGCGGCGCGGCAGTGGTGGTCGACGGGCGCAGCACCGACGTCCCCGCTGACGGGTT
>JAYTRE010000218.1:0-2246 GCA_043746395.1 Pseudonocardiales bacterium | reverse complement strand
CACCCACGGGTCATAGACGAAGCTTCCGCCGGAGTAGAGGTCCTGACCGACGAACACGCCTTGGCTGCCGAGTCCGGCTTCGGCCAGGAACGGGTACTGTCCGGCCAGGGTTGCGGAGGTGTCCTGATGTTTGGGCAGCCGCAGGCGGCCCGGCGTGCGAAGCGCTGCCGGCCCCGCCTCACCGGACGCGGGCAGATATGTGGTGTTTCGGCGCTCAGCCTGCTCCGCATCCCACTTCTGCTTCACCTGATCGCGTGTGGCTTGGCGGGCGTCGGCTTCGATTTGGGCGGCGGCCTGTCGGCGGGCCTTGCGGTGCTTGCGTGGTTCGCCTTCGGGGCTGACAAGCACCGCCGTGTGCAGCCGGCCATCCTCACGGCCCGTCACAGCGACAGCCCCCGGCCGTGCTCGGCGGAACGGATCGGGCCGCAGAACCAGTCCACCCGCCCCGGTCGGCGGTCGCATGCGTCCCTGCGGCTGACGGCCGCAGGCGCCGGGTCGGAATAGTTGACGCCGAAGAGGGCGGGGTCGGGTCGGGTGTTGTACTCGCGCAGCAGGGAGATGTGGCCCAGGGACGGGCTGTAAACCAGCGTGTAGGCATCCCCGCCAATGGTGTGTTCGGCGGTGCGGTCGAGCATCCCGGACGGTGGAGTGTTGTAGATGTACCCGTTCTCGAGCGCGGCCTGCGTGGTCTCCTCGCCGAAGTCGTAGCCGGCCAGATACGCGATCGCCGCATCCGCGCCGTCACGGTCGAGCAGGTCCAGCACCTCGTCGGCGTCAGCGCCTTGCAGGAACACGACGCTGACCCATCGCGGTCCGGTCTTGTCCTGGTCGACCGGCTCCTCGCCCGGCTCCTCGACCGGGGGTTTCGGCTCGAACCGTGCCAACACGGACAGGGCGGTGGAGTTCCGGCGCGCGGCGTCCACTGTCCATGCCGGCAACAGGCCCTCGGTCTTGGCACGCACGCCGGGACTGTCGAGGGCGTCCTGGCGGGCCTCGCCGACGGCGGAGAGGTACCCGGCGAGATCCCGGATCGCCCGGCGAGGCCCGACCGTGACACCACCTCCAGTGAACAGGTCCCGGCCTTCGACCGACCGCCCGCACTGGGTGTCCTCGATGCGGTAGGCGTAGCGCTGATGCTCACCTGACGGCTCCTCGGGCCAGACCGCCAGACTGAGCGACCCGGCCTGGGCGGTGGTGCGCAAGATGCCATCGGTGCTGAGGGTGCGGTTTGTGGGGTCCATACCGTGCAGGTGCGCACCGACGGCCCCCTGCGACGCCCCCGCTGCCCGCGGATTGTTCACAGCGACGGACCGTGGCTGCCGTGCGGGCGCCCAGGGTCACGCAAGAACGGGTTTACGCGGAACGGATCAGCAGGCAACGGGTCGGGTGGTGCGCTGAACCGGGAGGGGGCCGGAGTTTTGAGGGTGACAGCTCCCGCTGGGTGGGCGGCCAGGCGATGCGCGCGGAGTGTTGGGAGGCGGCGTCGAGCCGCCATTGCACCGTGTCGAGCACAGTGGCGGCTTGGTGCAACTCGTCGGCGGCGGCCAGCACGGAGCGGGCGCCGGCGATCTGGTTGCCGGTGTCGTCGTGTGCGTGGGCGCGGTGGGCGATGTGGGCGTTCGCCAGTTGGTCCAGGACCTGCCGCAGCGACCGCACCCCGTCCAGTAGATCGCCGATCACCGGGTAGGTGTCGGCCGGGTCGGAGAAGGTGCGGGTCGCGTGGGCCAGGCCCCGCAGCGCAGCCGACGCTTCGGTGGCGTCTGCGCGAGGATCCTCGAAGGTCGGCATGAGCGGGGCTCCTCACCTCTTGGGCTTTCCGGGTTACCCCACAGGTGCTCGCCGCCTCACACGGTGCGGCACAACGGCAGCGCAGAGGCGGTGAACGCCTGGGCCTGCTGGCCCACGAGCCGCCTCGTCTCACAGCTCGCTTGGATGGCGGCTTGCTCGATCGCGGCAACGGCGGCATCGAGCTCGTCCACGGTCGGTGCGGAGACGCAGATCAGGCCGGTGACGCGCAGGACTCCGTGCCCGGCGGTCAGCTCGGCCTCCTGCTGCAACACGTCGTTGTATTCCGCGGTCGCGCTGGCGTCCTCGACCTGGCCGATCTTGCTCCGTTGGGTCGCATCACTGATGAGTTCTGTCTTCTTTCTCCGCAGGTCCCGGGCGGCCTGATCGGCGCGGACAGGGATGTAGTGCAGGGCGAGGGTGCGCAGGACGCCGTTGGACAGCACCAGCGAGGCAAGGAA
>JAYTRE010000217.1:0-1845 GCA_043746395.1 Pseudonocardiales bacterium | reverse complement strand
GCGTGGTCCAGGCGGGAACGCGGCCGGACGCGGGACGGGACGGCGACAACCGGGAGGCCGAGCTCGGCGCGGGCCTCGGCGACCTCGGCGAGGAACATCGCGGCGTCGACGGGTCGGCCGAGCGGATCGCTGTCGGTGGCATTGACAACCAGCTCGTCGATCTCGGACGGGATGCCCTTGACCCGTGACGACGGTGCGGGCACGCGGTGATGCACGTGCTGGTAGGCGACGTTCATGGCCGACTCGCCGCGGTAGGGCGGCGCCCCGGTGAGCAACTCGAACAGCACGATGCCCGCGGAGTACACGTCGGAACGCTGGTCGGCGTGGCCCTTGCTGATCTGCTCGGGAGCGCAGTAGGCGACCGTGCCCATCATCAGGCCGGTACGGGTGGCGGAGGCGTCGGATTCCACCGCGCGGGCCAGGCCGAAGTCGGCGACCTTCACCACGCCTTCGTCGGAGAGCAGGATGTTTTCCGGCTTCACGTCGCGGTGCACCAGACCGGCCCGGTGCGCGGCGGCGAGTGCCCCCAGGACCGGCTCCATGATCGAGATCGCCTCGGCGGGGCTGAGCCGGCCCCGTTCCCGGATGAGCTCGCGCAGGGTGCGTCCCTCCACGAGTTCCATGACAAGGAACACGTGGTGCCCGGCCGGCCCTGAGTCGGTCCCCTGGTCGTACACAGCGACAGTGTTGAGGTGCGACAGGCGGGCCGCGGCGCGCGCCTCGCGGGAGAACCGGTCGGTGAACGCGGGGTCGTCGGACAGCGCCGCCGACATGACCTTCACGGCGACGAGCCGGTCGAGCCGCTCGTCGACTGCCGCGTACACGACGGACATCCCACCCCGGGCGATCCGGTCCAGGATGCGGTAGCGGCCTTCGAGCGTGCGGCCGAGCAGGGGGTCTGCCGCAGTCGTCTGCACGGGGGGATTCTACGGGCGATTCTCGCGTGGCTCCGCTGACGCACCGCACCGACCTGGCAACCGCGCCAGGCTAGGGTCGCCGCTGTGACGCGTGCCGCAGACCGCGCCGGGGCCGAACCCGCGCCCCGGCCGGGTGGGCACGCGCAGTTGTTGGCCGACGCCGACCGGCCCGGCGGGTGGTTGCTGTTGCTGGATCGGATCCGGCAGTCCTACGTTGACCTGGACGACCCGACCTACCTCGATTTCGAGTACGTGCAGGCCTTTGCCGATGTCCTCGACGCGCTGCCCGAGGGCGCGCTGACGGTCACCCATATCGGCGGCGGGGGATGCACGGTGGCCCGCTACCTCGCGGCGGTCCGGCCCGGTTCGACGCAGCTCGTGCTCGAGCCCGACACCGCCTTGACGGCTCTGATACGGGCGCGGTTGCCCTTCGCGCGCGGCACGCGGGTGCGGATTCGGCCGGTCGACGGACGGGCTGGCCTGGCCGCGCTGGCTGCGGCGAGCGCCGACGTCGTCGTCCTGGACGCCTTCGCCGGCGGTCGCGTCCCCGCCGAGCTCAGCGCTTTCGAGTACGTCGCCGACGTGGCGCGGGTGCTGCGCGCGGGAGGCGTGCTGCTGGCCAACGTCGCCGACGGCCCGCCCGGTATCTACACCCGCCGGCTCGTGGCCGCGGTGCGGAGCCACCTTCCCCAGGCCATGCTGCTCGCCGACCCGGCGGTGCTCAAGCGGCGCCGCTACGGCAATATCGTGCTCGCCGCCTCGCGCGCGCCGCTGCCCGTCGCCGCGATCAGGCGCTCGGCAGCGGCGGCGATGTTCCCGCGCCGGGTGCTGACCGGCGCCGAGCTGGTGCGCTTCGTCGGGGGCGCCGCCCCGCTGAGCGATGCCGACCCGATGCGCTCGCCGCAGCCGCCCGATGCGATCTGGCGCG
>JAYTRE010000216.1:0-6671 GCA_043746395.1 Pseudonocardiales bacterium | reverse complement strand
TTTCTGGGCTGGGCGCTCGCCGCCGCCGAGGCCCTGGTGGGCGGCCCGCTCCAGGTGGCGGTGGTCGGCGAAGCCGGGAACGGCCCGCTCACCGCGGCGGCGTGGCGGCACCGACCGCCCGGGGCGGTTGTCGTCGCCGGTGCTCCGGACGCGCCCGGCGTGCCGCTGCTGGCCGGGCGTGCGCCCGTGGGTGCCGGGCCGGCCGCCTACGTCTGCCGCGGCATGGTGTGCGACCTGCCGCGGACCGACGTGGCCAGCCTGCTCGCCGCCCTGAGCCGTTGACCTGGTGGCGCCCGGCAGTAGGGCGTTGGCCCCGCAGCAGCGCGACGCGCCGCGAATGAACCAGCCACGGGGCCAAGGGCCTACAGCGCGGGCCCTTCGGAGCGCAGCTTCTCCACGTCGGACATCGCCGCGCGCAGGCTGGCTAGCCATTCGTCGGTGTGCTCCCCGACCAGGGTGACGCACCAGGCCAACGCCTCCGACCGAGACCGGGCCACACCCGCGTCGACCAGGGTGTCCAGGACCCGGCGCTCGCTCTGGCGCAGCCGGGTCATGACCGGCACGGCCAGGTGTGTGAACAGCACCTGCTCGGCGCCGATGCAGGCGCCCCAGGCGAGCTTTCTGCCGTAGCGGGCCTCGGCCTCGTCGGCGATCTGCATCCTGGCTTCGCGGGTTTGTTCGCGGAAGCGACCCAGCCGCCCTACGGCGGCGGCCGCCCGGGCTGCCTCGTCGGCGTCGGGGGCGCCCTCGGGCGGGGCGAGCTCGCCGGTCACGACGATCTCCTCCCGGTCGACGGTCACCGAGGGGGTGCCGCTGAACCAGTCAGCGGGCAGCCGGCCGGTGAGCCACGCGGCGGCATCGTCGGCGGGCGGGAGGTCGGCCTGTTGCCAGCCGCCGGGGCGCCCGAAGCCCCGTCCACGGCCGCCCGGGCCGCCGCGGCGGCCGGCTGCGGGGCCGCCGCCGGGTCCATCGGTCCGCAAGCGGCGCTCGTCCTCGGCACCGGGGTGGTCTGCGTGTGGGCGTTGAGGTGGAGTGCGCATGGGTGTCCCCTTAAGACTGTGCAGTGATTACATCATTACACATATCCAGAAGAGCTGGCAGGTCCGCACTATTCCAGTGCTAGCGGAACACCACGAGCCAGATCGCCACGTAATGGCAGATCGCGGCGACGAGGGTGCACAGGTGGAACACCTCGTGAAAGCCGAAGACGCCGGGAATCGGATTGGGCCGCTTGAGGCCGTACACCACGCCCCCGATCGTGTAGACGACCCCGCCGGCGAGGATGAGGACCAGGGCCGTCACTCCCGCGCTGTGCAGCAACTGCGGTACGACGAAGACCGCGACCCAGCCCAGCGCGAGATAACACGGTACCGACAGCCAGCGCGGGGCGCCGGGCCACACCGACTGCAGTGCCACGCCGACGCCCGCCCCCGTCCACACCGCGACCAGCACGGCGATCGCGTCCCCTCGCGGCAACGTCAGCGCAGCGATGGGCGTATAGGTGCCGGCGATGAAAACGAAGATCATCGAATGGTCCAGGCGCTTCATGAGCGTGTTCGCGCGCGGACTCCAGCTCAGCCGGTGATAGAGCGCGGACGTGCCGAAGAGGAGCGTCACCGTCGTGGCATAGATCGCGGTCGTGGCGCCCGCGGGACCGCCGCGGGTGGCGGCGGACACCGCGACCAGGGTGGCTCCGGAAACCAGGGAGATCACCGCTGCGTACGCGTGCAGCCACCCGCGCAGCCGGGGCTTGAGCACGGCCGCCACGGCGCCCAGGGCTGCTGTGCCACCGGCGGCTTCGACGGGGGCCGGCGGTCCGGAGCTGTTCACCTGACCCAGGTTAGGACACCGTCGGTTCCCGCCCGTTTCGTGGTGAGCGGGCGCGTGCGGGTAGAGGTCATCCATTGCGGACGGCGATACGTTGTCCGACGTGAGCCTTCGCAACGCCGTCTACTCCCTCTACGAGCGGCGCCTGCGCGAGCACCTCGCCGGGCTGCCGCTGCCTCGCCACGTGGCGATCATGCTCGACGGCAACCGGCGCTGGGCCCGGGCCGCCGGTTTCGAGGACGTCAGCCAGGGCTACCTCGCCGGCGCCCGGCATATCGCCAACCTGCTGGACTGGTGCACGGAGGCCGGCGTCGAGCACGTCACGCTCTGGCTGCTGTCCACCGACAACCTGCGCCGCCCTGCGATGGAGCTGGAACCGCTGCTGGGCATCATCGCCGGGGTCGCCGGGGAACTCGCGGCCGAAGGCAAGCCGTGGCGGGTCAAGGCGGTCGGTGCCCTGGACCTGCTGCCGGCCGCCACCGCTGCCGCGCTGAAGTCCGCTGAGGACCAGACCGCCGAGCGCCCCGGGCTCACCGTGAACGTCGCGGTCGGCTACGGCGGTCGCCGCGAGATCGCCGACGCGGTCCGCTCGCTGCTGCAGGAGCATGCGGCGGCGGGCACCTCGATCGAGGAGCTGGCTGAGGTCATCGACGTCGACCACATCGCCGAGCATCTCTACACCAAGGGCCAGCCCGATCCTGACCTGGTCATCCGTACCTCCGGCGAGCAGCGGCTCTCGGGATTCCTGCTCTGGCAGTCGGCGCACTCGGAGTTCTACTTCTGCGACGCGCTGTGGCCGGACTTTCGAAAGATCGACTTCCTCCGTGCGCTGCGCGACTACGGCACCCGCCAGCGTCGGTACGGCGGGTAAGCGACAGCGCGATCGATGCGTTGGGCCTCCCGCGTGGCGCACCGGAGCACGCCCGAGCAGGACGTAGCGTCCGTGCAGGTGGTCCGGCCTACCCGGCCCGCCCGGGAGGTCCCGACACGGTGGTGAAGTCCAGCGATGGGGACCGGTTCGTCCCCGCCGTCGCCGCGCCGGGCCGACCTGGTCTGTCGACAGCGCAACGCGCGTGCCCACGCCGACCTGCGCCCGAGCCCTGAGTCTGGAGCGTCCCATGAGTGCTGCCCGCTCGCAGCCCGACCGTCCTGCCCTGCGCACCTTCGTCCTCGACACCTCGGTCCTGCTCTCGGATCCCGGCGCGATGGGCCGATTCGCCGAGCATGAGGTGGTGCTGCCGCTGGTCGTGATCAGCGAGCTGGAGGGCAAGCGGCATCACCCCGAGCTCGGCTGGTTCGCGCGTCAGACCCTGCGGGTGCTCGACGAGCTGCGGATCAAGCACGGCCGCCTCGATGCTCCGGTGCCGATCGGCGACGACGGCGGCACGCTGCACGTCGAGCTGAACCACTCGGATCTGTCGAGCCTGCCAGCCGGGTTCCGCATCGACAGCAACGACTCGCGCATTCTCGCCGTCGCGCTCAACCTCGGCCTCGACGGTAAGGACGTCACGCTCGTCACGAAGGACATGCCGTTGCGGGTGAAGGCGGCCGCGGTGGGGCTGCCTGCCGACGAGTACCGCATGCACCCCGTCGGGGACTCCTCCGGCTGGACCGGCATGACCGAGCTGGACGTGTCGACGACCGTGGTCGACTCCCTCTACGACGGCGAGCCGGTGGGCCTGATCGAGCACACGGACTTCGCCGACGTCGCCGACAGCCCGTGCCACACCGGGCTGGTGCTGCATTCCGCGCGGGGCTCGGCGTTGGCCCGGATCACGCCCGACAAGCAGGTCCGGCTCGTTCGCGGCGATCGCGAGGCGTTCGGCCTGCGCGGGCGATCGGCCGAGCAGCGCATCGCCCTCGACCTGCTGCTCGACCCCGAGATCGGCATCGTGTCGCTGGGCGGCCGGGCCGGGACCGGCAAGTCGGCGCTCGCCCTGTGCGCCGGCCTCGAGGCCGTGCTCGAGCGCCGGGCGCACAAGCGCGTCGTCGTGTTCCGCCCGCTCTACGCCGTCGGGGGTCAGGAGCTCGGTTACCTGCCCGGCAGCGAGAACGAGAAGATGGCGCCGTGGGCCCAGGCCGTCTTCGACACCCTGGGCGCGCTCGTCAGTGCCGACGTCATGGATGAGATCCTCGGCCGGGGCATGCTCGAGGTGCTCCCGCTGACCCACATCCGCGGCCGGTCGTTGCACGACTCGTTCGTGATCGTCGACGAGGCGCAGTCGTTGGAGCGCAACGTGCTGCTGACCGTGCTGTCGCGGATCGGGGCCGGCTCGCGGGTCGTGCTGACCCACGACGTGGCGCAGCGCGACAACCTGCGGGTGGGGCGCCATGACGGGATCGCGGCGGTGATCGAGGCGTTGCGCGGGCATCCGCTGTTCGCCCACGTCACGCTGACCCGCTCGGAGCGCTCGCCGATTGCGGCCCTGGTCACTGAGATGTTGGAGGACTTGCCGATCTGAATCGGGTGGACGTTAGGATCGCGGAACCGACCTCTCCTAGGAGCACATTCATGGCCGCTGCCACTGCCCCGACGACCCGGCTCGTCCTGGCCGATCTCGTCCCCGGTGCGCTCGTCCGAGACGTCGCATTGGTCGTCGGTGGGGCGGGGCTGACCGGGCTCGCGGCCCAGGTGTCGCTGCATACCTCGCTCACACCAGTGCCGTTCACCTTGCAGACGCTGGCCGCCCTGGTGGTCGGTGCGTCACTCGGGTCGATGCGCGGCGTGCTGTCGATGCTCGTCTACCTTGCCGCCGGATCGGTCGGTGTGCCGTGGTTCGCCAATCACGCGCACGGCTGGGGTGGCTCGCCGTCATTCGGTTACATCATCGGGTTCGTCGTCATGGCGGGCATCGTCGGGGAACTGGCTCGCCGGGGCAACGACCGTGCCGTGCTGTCCTCCGTCGGGCTGATGCTCGTCGGGGACGCAGTGGTGCTCACGATCGGCACGATCTGGCTGGCCAACGACCTGCACGTCTCCGCAGCCAAGGCGATCGACCTCGGTGTCACCCCGTTCCTGCTTGCGGAAGTGATCAAGATCGCGATTGCGGCACTGGTGCTCCCGGGCGCGTGGCGGATCGTGCGGCGCTGATCGGGGGTAGGCCGCCGCACGGGCAACCTGCCCGCGTCGGCCTCAGTGCTCGGCGGGGCGCGTCATGGACAACACGTCGAGGACCTCGTCCAGCTGCTGTTCGCTCAGCGTGCCGGGCACGTGGCCGCGCTCGATGACGACCTGCCGGATCGTCTTGCGCTCGGCCAGCGCCTGCTTGGCGATCTTGGCTGCCTCGTCGTAGCCGACGTAGTGGTTCAGCGGGGTCACGATCGCCGGCGACGACTCGGCGTACTCGCGGCACCGCTCGACGTTGGCCTCGATGCCCGCGATGCAGCGGTCGGCGAAGACCCGCGACACGTTGGCGAGCAGCCGCAGCGACTCCAGTACGTTGCGCGCCATCACCGGCAGCATCACGTTGAGTTCGAAGTTGCCGCCGGCGCCGCCCCACGCCACCGCGGCGTCGTTGCCGATGACCTGCGCGACGACTTGGCAAACCGCCTCGCACAGCACCGGGTTGACCTTGCCGGGCATGATCGACGAGCCGGGCTGCAGGTCGGGCAGGAACAGTTCGGTGAGCCCCGTGCGCGGTCCGGACCCCATCCAGCGGATGTCGTTGCTGATCTTGTTCAGGCTGACCGCGATCGTGCGCAGCGCCCCGGAGAGCTCTACGAGACCGTCGCGGGCGCCCTGAGCCTCGAAGTGGTCGCGGGCCTCGGTCAGCGGCAGCCCGGTCTCGGCGGCGAGCAGCTTGATAACGTCACCGGCGAACCCTGCGGGGGCGTTGATGCCGGTGCCAACAGCGGTGCCGCCCAGCGGCAGCTCGGCCACTCTCGGCAGGACCGCGCGCAGCCGCTCGATGCCGTAGCGAACCTGGGCGGCGTAGCCGGCGAACTCCTGCCCCAGCGTCACCGGCGTGGCATCCATCAGGTGGGTGCGACCGGACTTGACGACCGTCGCGAACTCGGCCGCCTTCGCCTCCAGGGCGGCCGCGAGGTGCGCCAGCGCCGGCTCGAGGTCGGTGAGGAGGGCCTTCGTCGCGGCGACGTGGATCGCCGAGGGGAACTGATCGTTGCTCGACAGCGGGTCGTTCACGTCGTCGTTCGGATGCACCGCCGCACCCAGCCGCTCGGCGGCGAGCGAGGCGAGCACCTCGTTGGTGTTCATGTTGGACGAGGTGCCCGAGCCGGTCTGGAACACGTCGATCGGGAACTCGGCGTCCCAGTCGCCGCGGGCCACCTCGACCGAGGCGGCGGCGATCGCGTCGGCGGTGGCCTGTGCGAGCAATCCGCGCCGGGCCCGCACCCGCGCGCCGGCCCCCTTGATCAGGGCGAGCCCGGCGATCAGCTCCCGCTCGATCGGCTGGCCGGAGATAGGGAAGTTCTCGACCGCACGCTGGGTCTGCGCCAGCCACTTGGCTGCGGACGGGACGCGGACCTCGCCCATCGAGTCCTTCTCGATGCGGTAGTCAAGCTCAGCCACGGCGCTCTCCCAGGGTTCGACGACCGACTTGGGAGAGCCTAGTGAGCACTCGCAACGACAATGGCGCGGAGGTGGCGGGCCACCACGCCGGCGCCAACGGCGGGTCGCCCTACTGCTGCGGGTAGCCCTGCGTGGGGTTGCCCGGCTGCGTGGGGTTGCCCGGCTGCTGGGCGTATCCCGGTTGCTGGGCGTATCCCGTCGGCGTCGGCTGGGCGTAGCCCTGCTGCGGCTGCTGGTAGCCCTGCGGTGCCTGCTGGTAGGCCTGCTGGGGTTCGGGTGTGGCCGGCGAGCCGCCGGGGTTGCCGTAGCCGAG
>JAYTRE010000215.1:0-3510 GCA_043746395.1 Pseudonocardiales bacterium | reverse complement strand
CAGCTGCCCGAGGCTCGTCTGCAGCTTGTCGGCGACGCCCGTGCGGGCCCGGACGTTGACCTCGGCGGCGCTACGGGCGATGCTTGTCGCACAGTTGGCGGCCGAGGCGGTCGCGATCAGGCCGGCGAGGTCCTTGCTGAGGCACGAACCGCCGAAACCGGGGCCCGGGCGCAGGAACGCCGTCCCGATGCGCGCATCCAGCCCGACCCCGCGCAGCACCGCGTGCGCGTCGGCACCGATGGCTTCGCACAGGCCCGCGATCTCGTTGGCGAAGGAAATCTTGACCGCCAGGAAGGTGTTGGCGGCGTACTTGATCAACTCGGCGCTGCGGCGGTCACAGCGGAGCATCGGCCAGGCGTCGGGATAGAGGCCCCACACCCGGTTCGCCGCGATCGGGCTGTCGGCACCGATAACGACGCGGTCGGGGTGGAAGAAGTCGTAGACGGCCTGACTCTCCCGCAGGAACTCCGGGTTGGACGCGACCTCGATCCGCACCCCCGGTGCCGCCGCGTCCTGCGCCAGCAACTCGAGGGCCTCGCAGGTTCCGGGGGGAACGGTGCTCTTGACGACGATCGTCAGCTCTCCCGGGCCGGCCGCAGCGGCAACGCCGACTGCCGCGTCGGCTAGCTGGCGCAGGTCCGGATCCCCGCTGGGCCGGGGTGGGGTGCCGACGCAGAGCAGGGCGACGGTGGCCCCCACGAGGCCGGCCCCCAGGTCGGGACCGAAGGACAGCCGGCCGGCGTCCCGGGCGGCGGCGAGCAACTCGCCGAGACCCGGCTCGTGGATCGGGACCTCGCCGCGGTCGAGCATCGCCAGCTTGGCTGGGTCGGTCTCGACACAGTGGACGACGTGGCCCAGCTGGGCGAGGCAGGCTGCCGCGGTCAGGCCGACATAGCCGGCGCCCACGACGCACAAAGTGGTGGGGTGGGTCGCGTATTGCTGCGGGGGGCTGGCGTTCATGGCTGTCGCGTGCTCCTGCCTGGTGGGTAGCGGCCCACGCTTCGGGTCGCTGGGAGACGCCTGCGGGTCGCGGCGCTGGTCATGCGTACTGGTGGGCTCGGGGGGTGGAGCCGTCGAACAACGCGGCAGTCTGCTGGCCGCACGCCGTGCGGTCCAGCTGCGTGACGACGTGGGCGCGGGCGGCCGCCCCCAGGGTGGCGCGCAGGGTCGCGTCCTCGGCCAGGCGACGCAGCGCGGCGGCAAGCGCCGCGGCGTCGGCGGGCGCGACCAGCAGGCCGGTGACGGCATCGGTGACGATCTCGGGGATGCCCGCAACGCTGCTGGCGACCACGGCCAGCCCGCTGGCCATCGCCTCCAGCAGGGAGTTGGGGATCCCGTCGCGGTCACCGTCGGGCAGCACGACGCTGGATTGCACGAACACGTCCGCGTGCCGGTAGGCCTGCGCGATCTGCTGATGGGTCCGCGCGCCGCTCAGGCTCACGACGCCGGTCAGGCCGAGACGGTCGATTCGGTCGGTGAGCTCGCCGCTCAGCCCGCCTCCGCCGATGATCTCGCAGCGCACCGGGGTGCCCTCGGCGATCAGGCGCTGCAGCGCGTCGAGCAGGACCGGATAGCCCTTCTTCTCGACCAGCCGGCCGACCGCGAGGATCCGCAGCTCGCCCGTACTGGGCTCCGGGGTAACGGCGGGCGCGAACCGCGCACTGTCCACCCCGTGGTAGGCCAGCACGATCCGGGCCGCGGGCCCGGCCCGCTCCGCCAGGGCTCGGCCCGCGGACTGCGAGCACACCAACACGAAACGCGCCTCAGCGGCCCGAACCGCCAGCTTCGCCGGATCCGAGCGGTACAGGTCCTTCGCGTGGGCGGCGAAGCTGAAGGGGAGCCCGGTGAGCAGGTGGGTGTATCGGACGATGCTCGCAGGGGTGTGGGCGAACGCGGCGTGCAGATGCCGCGCCCGGTCGCGTTCGACGGTGACGGCTAGCCGCCCGGCGTAGGCGAAGTGTCGCGCGGCCGTACGCCGATCCGGGCCGCGCACGACCTCACCCACGACCGCGGCGTAGCGCCGCGGTCTGGAGAGCGCCAGCACGATGTGCGCGGCGAGCACCGCGACGAGGTCGGCGAGCGTGCCGCGCACGCCGCGGTGGCGCAGGTAGCCGACCGGGCTGGCGACCCGGGTGACGTCGGGCTGCACGTTCGTCTCGCCGGGGTCGCCGATCGCGTACAGCCGTAGCGGGACGCCGGCCGCTTCCAGGCCGAGGATCTCGTCGAGAATGAACGTCTCGGACAGTCGCGGGAACCGCTTGGTCAGGTAGGCGACAGTGGCCGGCCCCTGCACCTTGCTCACGCCGGGCGCCGAAGCTGCGCCGCGACCGAAGCGCCGCGGCGCTGCCCGGCGTGGGTGCGGTGGCCGAGTGCCAGCGCGAGCCGCTCCAAGCCGGCCAGGTCCAGGCCGCTGGCGGGCGCCGAGGTCAGGCCCACCGTGGTCGCGACCGCGGTGGTGAGCCGTTGGGTGAGGTCCGGGCCGGGCAGCACCACGTCCACCAGCCCGCGCCGGGCGAACAGCTCAGCACGGATGGCCTGCTCCCGCCGGGGGGCGACCCGTGGGACGACGAGCGTGCGGGTACCGGCGGCGACCGCCTCGCACAGGCTGTTGTAACCGCCCATCGTGACCACGACCGACGCCTGGGTCATCGCGGCGCGCAGCTGGGGATGAAAGGGCACGACGGTGGCGCCGGGCACCTGGCCACCGCGCTGGTGCAGCCGGTGCTGGTCCGACTCGCTCATGAGTGGGCCGGTGACGATGAGGGCCTGCAGTCCCAGGGTCGCCGCGGCGCACATGGCAGCGTCGAGCACCTGGGTGCCGTCGCCGCCGCCGCCGGCGGTGGCGAGCAAGTAGGGCCCGTTCAGCGCCGGCACGGTGACATTCGCCGACGTGGCTGCTGGCGGCTTGTCCAGGTAGCCGCAGTACAGCAGCCGGTCTCTGACCGGCTGGGACAGACCGTAGGCGGCACCGAGGTCGAAGACGTCCTGGGAGCCGTAGACGTAGAGCTCGTCATAGACGTTCTCGAGCAGGCCGTAGATTTCCTGCTTGGTCCAGTTCGCGCGGACCGAGGCCGGCTCGTCGAGGATGTCGCGCAACCCCAGTGCCACCCGGGTGGCCGGTGAATGCCGGGCCAGTTCCTCGAACACGGGTAGCAGTTCGCCGTTCATACCTGCCGGGCTGTGATCGACCAGCAGGACGTCGGGACGAAAGCGGCGGGCCACGTCGGCCATAACCGCGGTGCGGATCCGTCGGACGAGGCTCACGCTCAGGCGACTGTCCGCGGGCCGGTACTGCTCGGCCCCGACCTTGATCACCGGGGGCAGCTTGACCAGGGTGAGCCCAGCCGGCCGCGCAAAGTAGTCACTGACGGAGGAGCCGGACATCAGCACCACCTGGCGGCCCGGATGCCCGGCAAGCAGGTGGGAGGCGATCGCCAGGTTCCGCCGCAGGTGGCCCAGCCCGTAGGTGTCGTGGGAGTACAGCAGGATCTTGCGGACCCCCGCTGCGCC
>JAYTRE010000214.1:0-6753 GCA_043746395.1 Pseudonocardiales bacterium | reverse complement strand
AACTGCGCGAGCGTCTCGCGCGCCTGGCCGACCAGATCGGCGATCGTGGCCTCCTTTTGCAGCCGGACCAGTCGGGCGCGATTGACGTCCACCGGCGGCGCGAGGCCGGATCGGGCGCGCGCGTCGGCGATCGTCTCGGCCTCGTGCATGCGAGCGAGCGAGGCGACCTGAACATCGCCGATGAGCTGCAGCCGTCGGACGCCCCAGTAGGCGCGCGCGACGGCGAGCGCGGTGTCCTTGCGCGCCTGCCGGATGGAGACGATCGCAGCGTCGCGCGAGAGCTCGGCGCGCTTGACGTTGGCGCTGACCCGGAAGCCGCTGAACAGAGGCGCGTTCACCGCCGCCTGCACATTGAGCAGGCCGAGCGATCCCGACGGAGATTGATCGCCGGCCGCGCTCGACACGCCGCCCATCGACTGGCAGGTGGCGGGATCGGTGCCGTAGGTGATCCCAGCGACGGCGCAGTTGTACATGGTCGGCCCGCCGAGGTTGGTCTTGTTCCACATCTCCTGCAGCGAGCCGTCGACCTTGACGCTGACTCGATCGAGCTGGGCGCGCAGCACTCCGAGGGCGGTGCGGTCGTCGGCGATGTGCGCCTGCGCGACCACCGGATCGATGGCGATCGCGAGCTGCACCGCCTCGGCGAGCGAAAGCGATCGGGGCGCGGCCGCCGTCGGTGACGCGACCTGTGCGATCGATCCGAACGCGATCACGACGGGGATGATCGAGCGACCGCGGCTCACCCTCCGCCTCCGCCGATCACCGTGCGCTTCGTCTCATCCGAGACGATCACGCCATCCTGAAACCGCACCACCCGCTCGGCATACGCGGCGATGCCCGCGTCGTGCGTCACCACGATCACCGTCATCCCCTGCCGGTGCAGCTCGCAAAACAGCTCCATCACCTGCTTCGTGGTCACCGAATCGAGCGCGCCGGTCGGCTCGTCGGCGAGCAGCAGGAGCGGCTCGTTTACGAGGGCGCGCGCGATCGAGACGCGCTGCTGCTGCCCGCCCGAGAGCTGGGCCGGGTACCGGTCGGCGAGGTGGGCCGGCAACCCGACCCGCTCGAGTAACTCCCTGGCCCCCGCGCGGGCCGTGCGCCGGTCCTGACCGATCAGCAACGGCACCGTCGCGACGTTGTCGAGCACCGTGCGGTGGGGGAACAATCCGGCGTGCTGGATGACGTAGCCGATGCCGCGGCGCAGCTGCGCCGGTCGCACCGTCGCCGTGTCGCGGCCGTCGAGCCAGATCCGCCCCGCAGTGGGGTCGATCATCCGATTGATCATCCGCAGCGAAGTCGTCTTGCCACAGCCGGACGGTCCGACGAGCACCGTGATCTGCCCGGACGGTGCCTCGAGGTCGAGGGCGTCGACGGCCACGGTGCCGTCGGGATAGGTCTTGGTCACCGCCTCGAAACGGATCACGGGGGAACCGCCTGTTCGATGGGCAGCAGGTGGGCGCTGGCGCCGCAGCGCTCCCCGATCGCGGCCGCCTCGTGGGCCACGATTTCGCCGTAGCGGCGCAATCTGGACTCGTCGATGCGGTAGGTGGGGCCGAGCAGGTTGAGCGCACCGGCCACCCCGCCGGACCACCGGATCGGTGCCGCGATCGCGGTGATGTCCGGCTCGAGCCGGTCGCGTTGCGCTAGGTAACCGGCTGCGCCGACGTCGCCGGCCAGCGCTCGACCGACGGCGAGGTCGGCGAGATCGATGGCTCGCCCCACCCAGCTGGTGTGCCGGACGGGATGGGTGCCCTCCACCATCGCGAGGTAAACCGCGGTGTCGCTCGGCCCGCGGATGACCAGATAGGTCGACTCACCGGTCTGTTCGACGATGCGCTTGAGACCCGGTTGCGCGAGCACCACCATCGACTGCCGGCTCAGGGCAAGCGCACCCAGCTGGATAAGCCGGGTCCCGGCCCGGAAGGTGCCGTCCTGGGCGCGCGTCACGAAGCCCGTGGTTTCGAGAGTGCGCAGCAGGCGCAGGGCGGTGCTCGCCGGCAGCTGGGCCCGCCGCGCGCAGTCGGTGAGGCTGATGGACCCCTCGGTGCAGACCTCGGCGAGCAGTCCCAGGGCACGCTCCACCGTTCGGGTGGAGCCCGCGGTGACCAGTGCCGTCATGGCGACCTCCCGATCTGTTTCCACTGCATAGCAGTGTGTTGCCACCCAGCGGTACCGTCGCACACCCCTGCGACAATGCTCAGCGAAGTCGCGGCGACGATGGCGACGGCGATGGTCGAGCGAGCGAGCATCTGACGGACCTGCACGCGGCACCCTGCCAGTGTCCCGATGAGGAGGTGCAACGTCGAGCTGAAGCCCGCGGAGCGGTCACAGTGTGGGTGACTGCCGGCGAGCAGCTGGGGTTGATCGCGGCGATCGCCGGGGAGATCGACCGTACGACCCAGAAGTGGCGCGGCGAGTCCCGCGGCCGGCTGCGGGAGTTGGTGGAGCACTTGACGCTGGACCGTCGGCGTGCCGGGGGTCGCGACGGTCGAGGCCTCGCTTGGACAGCAACGACCGCCCGAAGTCGCCCGCGGGTCCGTGAGTTCGAGGACGTCATCCGCGAGACGGTCGCGGCTGCGCACCGTCAGGGCCACCGCGGACTGGTGCTGTTCGTCGACGAACTCCAGGCGTCGGACCCGGATGGGTTGCGGACCTTGGCCTACGCGTGGCAGCACCTGCAAAGCGAGGGCACGGATGTTCCGGCGGCCGTGTTCGCGGCCGGTTTGCCCGGTGCTCCCGAGGCGGTCGCTGCGGTGGTGACCTTCAGCGAGCGTTTCGCCTACCGACCGCTGGCCCCGTTGACCGACGCCGCAGCCCAACTCGCGCTCGTGACTCCAGCGCGGGTGGCCGGTGTGGAGTGGGAACGCCCGGCACTGGAGGCGGCGGTCCGGCTCGCACAGGGCTACCCGTACTCGGTGCAGCTGATCGGCGACGCAACCTGGTCCGCGGCCGGCTTTCCCGACTCGGGCGCAAGGTTGACCCTTGCGCAGGTACACCAGGGCGAGCAGGCGATGCGCGCCGACCTCGAGGTGCTGTTTCGGGTGCGATGGGAGAAGAGCACGTCCCGCGAGCAGGACGTCATGCAGGCGATGGCCGGACTCGGTGACGGACCGGTGCGTCGCGCCGAAATCGCGCGGGTGATGGGGATGGGCAGCAGCGCACTGTCGGTGGCTCGGGCGCGGCTGATCGACAAGGGCCTGGTCGACGTCGCTGGGCACGGCCAGTTGGTATTCACCATCCCCGGCTTTGCCGAGTATGTCCGCACCCGTACCGATCCCAATCCGCCGCCGGCCACGTTCTCACCCGCGTCTGCCGGGGTGCCGCCGGTGCCGAGGCGCGGCCCATCCCAGTAGCAGGACAGGGGCGCCCTTGGTGGCGTGGCCGCACCGCCGAGCCCAGTTGGTTACTCACCGGTAATGCCGAATAGTCTCAGCAGGTTGACCCGTTGCACGTGTGACGTTGAGGAGACGCCCGGTGGCGCTGCGCCTGACCCTCACCCTGCTGATGCTGACCGTGACCGTGGCCGTGGCCGGCCGGCGGATCTTCTGGCTGATCAGGTTGATCCGCTCGGGGCAACCGGAGACAGGTCGGGGGCACGGGCTCAAGCCGCGCGCCGTCAATGAGGGCGGCGAGGTGCTCGCCCAGCGCAAGTTGCTGACCTGGGCCGGCCCCGGATTGGCCCACTTCTTCACGTTCTGGGGCTTCAACATCCTCGGCCTCACGATCATCGAGTGCCTGGGCGCGCTGCTTATCAGCAAGGACTTCGCCATCCCCTTCTTCGGGCATGCCCGCTGGCTGGGCTTCCTCGAGGACTTCTTCGCTGTCGCCGTCCTCGTCGCGCTCGTCTGGTTCGCGGTCAACCGGCTCCGCAACGCACCGGCCCGCCGGCAGCGGGCCAGCCGCTTCTACGGTTCCCACAACGGACCGGCCTGGGTCATCCTCGCCATGATCGCGCTCGTCGTCCTCACGCTGCTGGTCTATCGCGGCGCGCAGTACAACACCGGGCACTTCCCGTTCGGCAAGTCCAAGGCGCCGTTCGCCTCGTACGCTGTCGCGCAACTGCTCGGCTCGGGTCCGGCCAACCAGGGCATCGAGACGACCTTTCTGCTGCTGCAGATGGCCGTCATCTTCGCCTTCACCGTGCTGGTGACCTATTCCAAGCACCTGCACATCGGCACCGCGCCGATCAACGTCTACTTCAAGCGCCTGCCCGACGGCCTTGGCCCGCTGCTGCCGGTCACCGACGCCACGGGCCAGCCGATCGACTTCGCGAATGCCGAGAACCTCTCCGAGGACACCGTGTTCGGCACGGGCAAGATCGAGGACTTCAGCTGGAAGGGTTACCTCGACTTCGCGACCTGCACCGAGTGCGGGCGCTGCCAGTCGCAGTGCCCGGCCTGGAACACCGACAAGCCGCTCTCGCCCAAGCTGTTGATCATGGACCTGCGCGATCACTTGTTCGCCAAGGCGCCCTATCTGCTCGACGGCAAGACCGTGCCGTCCGAGGGGAGCCTGCGACCCGAGCCCGGACATGAGCACGGCGCCCCAGCGCTCACCGCGGCCGAGGACGCCGCCTCGCACGGCAACCACGTGCCGGAGTCCGGATTTGCCCGCCTGACGGGATCCGGGGTCGGCCAGGCGCAGCGCCCCCTCGTCGGCGACGCCGCCGCGTTCGGTGTCATCGACCCGGACGTGCTGTGGTCGTGCACGACCTGCGGTGCATGTGTCGAACAGTGCCCCGTCGACATCGAGCACATCGACCACATCGTCGACATGCGCCGCTACCAGGTACTCATCGAGTCTGCGTTTCCGTCCGAGGCCGGCGTCATGCTGCGCAACCTGGAGAACAAGGGCAACCCCTGGGGGCTGGCCGAGAAGGCCCGCGAGGAGTGGCTGACCGGCCTGCCGTTCGAGGTCCGCCGCGCCGTCCCGGGCACCCGGCTCGACGCTGACGTGGAGTACCTGTTCTGGGTCGGCTGCGCCGGCGCGCTGGAGGACCGGTCCAAGAAGGTCACCCGCGCCTTCGCCGAACTACTCGATGTCGCGGGCGTGCAGTTCGCGGTGCTGGGCACCGGCGAGACGTGCACCGGAGACCCCGCCCGCCGGCTTGGCAACGAGTTCCTGTTCCAGCTGCTGGGCACGCAGAACGTCCAGACGCTGAACTCGATCACCCGCGCTGAGCCGCTCAAGATCGTTGCGACCTGCCCGCACTGCTTCAACTCGCTGGCCAACGAGTACCCGCAGCTGGGCGGGCACTACGAGGTCGTGCACCACACGCAACTGCTCGCCCGGCTCGTCGCAGAGGGTCGGCTCACCCCGGTCGAGCCCGTGGACAAGAACGTCACCTACCACGACCCGTGCTACCTCGGCCGGCACAACAAGGTGTACACGCCCCCCCGCGACGTGCTCGCTGCCATCCCCGCGCTGAAGTCGCAGGAGATGCACCGCTGCAAGGAACGCGGCTTCTGCTGCGGCGCCGGCGGGGCCCGCTTCTGGATGGAGGAGAAGCTCGGCAAGCGGATCAACGTCGAGCGGACCGAGGAGGCGCTCGGCCTGGATCCCGACTTGATCTCGACGGCCTGCCCGTTCTGCATGGTCATGCTGTCCGACGCCGTCACGGCCAAGAAGGCAGACGGCCTGGCCAAGGAGCACGTGCAGGTTCTCGACGTCGCGCAGATCCTGCACCAGTCGCTCGTTACGCCGACGCCGACGGCGAGCGGCTGAGCGTGCCCGCGCGCAGCGCCGCAAGTCGCGGCCAGCGCGGGGATCGGTCCTCGCTGCGGGGGCGGCTGGCGGGCGTCCGGCTGATCGCTTGGCGCCGCCGGCGCCGGCAGGCCAAGAAGCGGTGGCTGGCCGCGATGAGCCGCCGCCGCCGGGTGTTGCGCCGCGTCGGGGTCACCGGCACCTGGCTGCTCAGCATGGTCGCCGCGGTGCTCATCGCGGCGATCGTCGGCTTCTACGCGCTCAGCAACGTCCCACGCCCGGACAGCGTGCCCCTGGCGCAGGTCGCGACGATCACCTACGCCGACGGCTCGGCGCTGGCGCGCATCGGGACCGTCGACCGCACCATCGTGGCGCTGTCTCAGGTGCCCGTGCAGGTGCGCTGGGACGTCCTCGCCGCGGAGGATCGCGGCTTCTATTCCGAGCCCGGGGTGTCCATCAAAGGGACGCTGCGCGCCGCGTTGAGCGATCTCAGCGGCGGCGACGTGCAGGGCGGCTCGACGATCACCCAGCAGTACGCGAAGAACGTCTACCTCAGCGACGCCCGCACGCTCAGCCGCAAGCTGCGCGAACTCGCCATCGCGGTGAAGCTCGACCGGGAGTACAGCAAGGACCAGATCCTCGAGTTCTACCTCAACACCGTCTACTTCGGCCGCGGGACGTACGGCATCGAGGCGGCGGCCCAGACGTACTTCGGCGTGGGGGTGGACCGGCTCGACGTCAGCCAGGGCGCGGTGCTCGCGGCCCTGCTCCGCGCCCCGAGCTACTACGACCCGGCGGTGAACCCGACCGCAGCCAAGGACCGGTGGCGCTACGTCCTCGACGGCATGGTCACCGTCAAGCAGCTGACCGCGGCGCAGGCGGCCGCGATCACCTATCCCAAGGTCCTGCCCGTGCGCGACAACGGCCTGGGCGCGGTCGGACCGACCGCCCTGATCGTGCAGCGGGTGCTCGCCGAACTCCAGGCCAACGGGATTTCCGAGAGCGAGGTCTACGCGCGCGGCATGCACATCCAGACGACCATCGACCGCT
>JAYTRE010000213.1:0-2576 GCA_043746395.1 Pseudonocardiales bacterium | reverse complement strand
CTCGCCGTGCTGCTCGCGGCGATGTTCGTCAACCTCAACTTCGTGCAGGTCGTCAAGGGGAGCGCCTACCGCGACAACCCCGCCAACAGGCGGGTGCTGCTCAACGAGTACTCGCACCCCCGCGGCAACATCGTCGTGCAGGGCACCGCGATCGCGACGTCGGTCCCGACCAAGGACGAGCTGAAGTACCTGCGCATCTACCCGCAGGGCCCGGTATACGCGGCGGTAACCGGCTTCTACTCCTTCATCTACGGCTCGCCGTACGGCATCGAGAGTGCCGAGAACAGCGTGCTGTCGGGCTCGGACCCGCGCCTGTTCGGCAGCCACCTCGCCGATCTGCTCACCGGGCGTAATCCGCGCGGCGGCAGCGTGCAGCTGAGCTTGAACAAGGCGGCCCAGCAGGCGGCCTACGCCGCGATGAAGGGCGCGAACGGCAAGATGCGCCCCGGCGCGGTGGTCGCCCTGGATCCCACCACGGGCGCCATCCTGGCGATGGTCTCCACCCCCTCCTACGACCCGTCCGTGCTGAGCTCGCACGACTCGAGCACCATCAATGCGGCCTACCAGGCGCTGAACAACAATCCCGCCCAGCCGATGCTCAACCGCGCGTTGGATCAGCTCTACCCGCCCGGCTCGACCTTCAAGATCGTCGTTGCGGCGGCAGCGCTCAGCAGCGGCTACCAACCCGCGCAGGTCATCCCCGCGCCGAACAACTTCTGGCCACTGCAACCCAAGCGGGTCGGCGCGTGCCCTGCCGGCCTGTCCGCGCCCTGCGTCGAGAACTTCAACGGCGAGACCTGCGCCAACGGCGTCAACGCGCAACTGATCTTCGCGTTCGCGAAGTCCTGCAACACCGCCTTTGCCGAGTTGGGTGTCAAGCTGGGCGGCGCGCAGCTCGCGGCCCAGGCGAAGCTGTTCGGCATGGACGGCGCCCGGCTGCAGACACCGCTGGGAGTCGCGGTCTCCACCATCGGGACCGGCTCGGACCTGACCGATCCCGCCGCGCTCGCGCAGACCTCGTTCGGCCAGCGTGACGTGCGGGTGACGCCCCTGCAGGACGCCATGTTCGCTGCCGCGGTCGCCAACGAGGGCTCGCTGATGAAGCCCTACCTGGTAGCAGAAGAACTCGGGCCGGACCTGTCGCCGCTGAGCAAGACCACGCCGCAGCAGCTGTCCCAGACGATGCAGCCGGGCGTGGCCCAGCAGCTCCAGTCGATGATGGAGGCGGTCGTCACGGCGCCCGAGGGCACCGGCGGGCTGGCCCAGATCACCGACATTCCCGGTGTCGTCGTCGGCGGCAAGACCGGCACCGCCGACACGGGCGTCACCAGCGGATCGGGTTCCGCGCCCGACGCCTTGTTCACCGGCTTCGCACTGCAAGGGGGCAATCCGAAGATCGCGGTCGCGGTGGTGCTGGAGAACGGGGGGGTCAACGGCAACGAGTCGGCCGGCGGGCTGGCGGCGGCGCCGGTGGCGAAGGCCGTGATGGAGGCGTACTTGAAATCCAACCCGGGACATGGCTGACATGGCAGGCAACGATTCGACGAGCAGTGAGGATCCACGATGACGACCCAGCCCCGTCTGGTCGGCGGCCGGTACGAGCTCGGTGAGCTCATCGGCTACGGCGGCATGGCCGAGGTGCACCGTGGCCGCGACGCGCGGCTCGGGCGCCAGGTGGCGATCAAGGTGCTGCGGGCCGACCTCGCTCGCGACCCGTCCTTCCTCGCCCGGTTCCGCCGCGAAGCCCAGGCCGCCGCGGGGCTGAACCACCCGTCGATCGTGTCGGTCTATGACACCGGCGAGGACATCGGCCCCGACGGGGTAACGCAGCCCTACATCGTCATGGAGTACGTGGAAGGCCGCACGCTGCGCGACATCGTCAAGGCCGAGGGCCGCATGCCCGTCCGGCGGGCGATGGAGGTCACCGCCGACGTGTGCAGCGCGCTGGACTTCAGCCACCGCAACGGCATCGTGCACCGCGACGTGAAGCCCGCGAACGTGATGATCACGCACGCCGGCGCGGTCAAGGTGATGGACTTCGGTATCGCCCGCGCGCTGGCCGACAACGCCGCGACGGTGACGCAGACCGCCAACGTCATCGGCACCGCCCAGTACCTGTCCCCGGAACAGGCCCGCGGTGAGGCCGTCGATGCCCGCTCCGACGTCTACTCCACCGGCTGCCTGCTCTACGAGCTGGTGACCGGGGCGCCTCCATTCCAGGGCGATTCGCCCGTCGCGGTCGCCTACCAGCATGTGCGCGAGAACGCGGTGGCGCCGTCCGCGCGCAACCCCGAGGTGCCGCCGGCGCTCGACTCGATCGTGATGAAGGCGCTGGCGAAAAACCAGCTCAACCGCTACCAGTCCGCCGGGGAGATGCGCACCGACCTGCAGCGTGCCCTGGCCAACCAGCCGGTCGCCGCGGAGGCGGTGATGACCGACGCCGAGCGCACCCAGTTCATCGCCCGCACTCCCGTTCCGCCGGTGGCACTCGCGCACCGCAACGACTCTTACGCCGGCGAGCCGGACGACCCGCGGCGCAGCGGCCTGATCTGGGCCGCGATCGTCATCGCGCTGCT
>JAYTRE010000212.1:0-2105 GCA_043746395.1 Pseudonocardiales bacterium | reverse complement strand
GCCCGGACGTCGAGTTCCAGGGCCACGTCGACGACGAAGTCCTGCCCGTCGCGGCGCTCGAAGTCGAACACGCCGTGGTGGCCGCGAACCCGCAGCCCGCGGAGCTCGATCCGGTCGCTCATTGTCGGCCCGAAGCGATTGCGGCGACGGCGCGCGCAGCGTCGACAGAGGGGCGCACCTCGTGCACCCGCACCCCCCACACCCCCTGCAGCGCGGCGTAGGCAGTGAGGGCGGTTGTGGCGTCCTCGCGCTCACCCACCGGTCGCGGCTCCCCGTCCGTGGCGAGCAGCGTGCCGAGAAACGACTTGCGCGACGCCCCGACGAGCACCGGGAAACCCAGCGCTACCAGGGAATCGAGCTCAGCGAGCAACGACCAGTTGTGGGCGGCCGTCTTGGCGAACCCGAGCCCCGGATCGAGCACCAGCTGCTCGGCAGCGACGCCCGCCGCTAGCGCCGCATCGAGGCGCTGGGCCAGTTCGGCGTGCACCTCGGCCACGACGTCGTCGTAGCGGGCAAGTTGCTGCATGGACGCACTGTGCCCGCGCCAGTGCATGAGGATCCACGGGCAGCCCGCGTCACGCACCACCCGCGCCATGTCCGGGTCCCCGAGGCCGCCCGAGACGTCGTTGACGACCGATGCACCGGCCGCCAGGGCCGCGGCCGCCACGGAGGCACGGTAGGTGTCGACGCTGAGCGCGATGTCGAGCCGGGCCAGCGCGGCGATCACCGGCAGGATCCGGGCCCGCTCCTGGTCGGCGTCGACACGCACCGCACCCGGGCGGGTCGACTCGCCGCCCACATCGATGAGATCGGCGCCCTCGGCTCGCATCTGAACGGCGTGCGCGACCGCGTCGTCCAGGCCGGCGTAGCGCCCGCCGTCGGAGAAGGAGTCCGGGGTGACGTTGAGGACGCCGACCACGACGATCCGGTCGGGCCGCCGCACGAGGGCCGTCATCGGCCGAGGATCAGGCTCAGCGCCTCTGCGCGGGTGCGTTGATCGGACTTGAAAATGCCGCGTACCGCCGAGGTCATCGTGCGCGAACCAGGCTTGCGGACCCCGCGCATCGCCATGCACAGGTGTTCGGCCTCGACCACGACGATGACGCCCCGCGGCTCCAGCCGCTGCATCACCGCGTCGGCCACCTGCGAGGTGAGCCGCTCCTGCAGCTGCGGGCGCCGCGCATACAGGTCGACCACGCGAGCCAGCTTGGACAGACCGGTGATCCGGCCGTCCGCACCAGGGATGTAGCCCACCGCTGCCGAGCCGTGCCACGGCACCAAGTGATGCTCGCAGGTCGAGTACAGCGGGATGTCCTTCACCAGGACGAGCTCGTCGTGCCCCTCGTCGAAGGTCGTCTCGAGCACCTCGGCAGGATCGACGAACAGGCCGCCGAACACCTCGGCGTACGCCCGCGCAACCCGACCCGGGGTGGCCTTGAGTCCCTCCCGGTCGGGATCCTCACCGATGGCGTGGAGCAGCTCACGTACCGCAGCCTCGGCCCGCACCAGGTCAACCGCACCCCGCGCCAGCGGTCCGGTCACGCCTGGCCCTGGCCGCCGCCCAGCTCGGCAGGCCCGGGCGGGTCGTAGGTCGAGTGCCGCGGCGGCGGGTAGCCGCCGTACGGCGTCGAATTGCTCTGCCCGTAGGGCTGGGGCGGGCCCGACGAAGCGGGGGGGCCGAAGGAGCCGCCGGCGGTCGTCCCCGACGGGGTCGGCTGCCCCGCGCCGTTCGAGCCGTTGGGCGCACCGACTCCGGTGACCGCCTTGCGCAACGAGGTCGGGATCTCGATCGGCGGGCGGTCGCTGGGCGTGCGCTTGCCGAAGCCGCCGAAGCTGTTGTGCGGCGGGCGCTTGCGCACCGGCGCGAGGATCCGCTCCAGATCGTCCTTGGCCAGCGTCTCCTTCTCCGCGAGCTCGAGCACCATGGCATCGAGCACGTCGCGGTACTGCACCAGAATCTCCCACGCCTCGTCGTGGGCACCCTCGATCAGCTCGCGCACCTCGGCGTCGATGTCGGCGGCGACATCCTCGGAGTAGTCGCGCTGGTGGCCGTAGTCACGGCCCATGAACGGCTCGGCGTCACCCGTGCCGTACTTGACCGCGCC